>CALMIH010000168.1 GCA_937864085.1 uncultured Chloroflexota bacterium | reverse complement strand
CCGTCTCCGATGCAGGGTCCACCGCCGACTCGCCACGGTAGCCTGTGACCTCTGTTGCGCCGATCCAGCCTGGGCCGTACTGGCCGCGCACCACTTGGCCGTCAACTTGTTCAGGGCTGATGAGGCGCACGGCACGCAGCACCTTCACCTTCTCGTCGCGTAGTGCCTCTGCATCCAGGGTTGCTGGTGGCTCCATCGCAACGAGCGTGAGGAGTTGGAGGAGGTGGTTCTGCAAGATGTCGCGGAGCGCACCGGTCTCCTCGTAGAAGGCGCCACGACTCTCTACGCCGATCGTCTCCGCTACGGTGATCTGGATGTGGTCGATATAGCGGCGGTGCCAGATCGGCTCAAAGATGAGGTTGCCGAAACGGAAGATGAGGATGTTGCGGACTGTCTCTTTTCCAAGGTAGTGATCGATGCGGTAGACCTGACTCTCACGGAAGACCTTCCCCACTTCACGGTTGAGCTTCACCGCCGACTCAAGGTCGCGGCCGAACGGCTTCTCAATGACGACGCGTCGCCAGCCGCTCTCACCCGTCTCATGGTCGAGCCCAGCGGCACCAAGACCGCGGATGATCTCAGGGAAAGAAGAAGCAGGAGTGGCGAGATAGAAGAGGCGGTTCCCGTTCGTTCCGGAGCTCGCGTCAATCGCATCAAGGTGACGGCTCAGCGCAGCGTACGAAGCTGGATCATCAAACGCACCCTTGACGTAACTGATGCGCGAAGCAAATTCACTCCAGCGCTTCTCATCAATCGGCTTTACCCGTGCGTACATCTCCAGGGAGGCGCGAAGATCGCTGCGCATTGACTCATCGCTCGCCTCACGTCGCCCAAAACAGACAAGGGCGAATCGTTCAGGGAGGAGGTCGCCGGCCCAGAGGTGGTAGAGGGCGGGGACGACCTTGCGATGCGCGAGGTCCCCCGTTGCACCAAAGAGGACAACGATGTTTGGATCTGGGACGCGCTCAATGCGAAGTCCAGAGCGGAGCGGATTCTTGCCGCTGCGCTTTGGTGTTGCCTTCTTCCCTTTATGTGCAATGCGCAGGTCGCGGATCGTGCCGCCCCCTTCGCCCGCCTTGCCGCTCTTCACTCCGGCTTCACCGCATGCCCGCCGAACTGATTGCGAAGTGCCGCGAGCACCTTGGCGCTGTACGAATCTTCCTGGCGCGATCGGAATCGGGTGAGGAGCGAGAGGGTGATGAGTGGCGCTGGCACATCTAGGTCGATCGCCTCCTGCACCGTCCAGCGCCCTTCGCCAGAGTCTGCGACCCAGCCCTTGATTGACTTCAACTCATTCCCCTCTGCGCGGAATGCGCGCCCTGCAAGCTCAAGGAGCCAGCTGCGCACAACGGAGCCCTGCATCCAGAGGTCAGAAACCTGCGCAAGGTCAACCTTGTATCGCGACTTTGCGAGGATCTCAAAGCCTTCGGCGTACGCCTGCATTAGCCCGTATTCGATCCCGTTGTGCACCATCTTCACGTAGTGGCCAGCGCCGCTTGCGCCGCAGTGCATGTAGCCATCCTTTGGCGCAAGGGTGAGGAAGATCGGCTCCATCGCCTTCACCGGCGCAACATCCCCGCCAACCATCATGCAGTAGCCGTTCTCTAGGCCCCAGACACCACCAGATGTTCCTGCGTCAATGAAGTGAATGCCATGACCTGCGAGCTTCTCGTGTCGGCGAATTGTGTCGTGGAAGTTAGAGTTTCCACCGTCAATGATCGTGTCGCCCTTGGCGAGAAGTGGGATCAGTTCGTCGATCATCGCTTCGGTTGCGTCTCCGCTCGGGACCATCACCCAGACACGTCGTGGGGAGGGGAGCGCCGCAACGAGATCTTTCACCGTATAGGTGGGAGTTGCGCCATCCTTGGCGATCTCGTCGGTCTTCTCGCGCGAACGATTCCAGATCGCCACCTCGTGTCCACCACGAAGGAGGCGCTTCACCATGTTGCCGCCCATCTTCCCTAGGCCGATGAATCCGATCTTCACAGGAGCCTCCTCACTTGTGGCCGCAGCTGGGCCGTCACTGATGATGCTAGCGCGTGGCTACCACCCACTGCGCCTTAGGTATTGAGTGCACGGCGGAAGAGCGACTCCACGGCGGCGAGCCCCGCGTCTGGGTCTGCACCGAGGTGGATGCGGAGGACGGGGAGGCCGTGGTCGACCAGTGAGCGTGCGTCGCCAAGCGACTGCGCATCAACCAGCTGGCCGAAGCTAAACGGCTTCCCTGGGATCTTAATGTCGGCTGGATGGCTCGCTACGAGCTGGACGAACCAGCCGGTGGCCGCGCCACCCTTATGGAGTTGACCGGTGGAGTGGAGGAAGCGCGGGCCGTAGCCAACGGTAGTGGAACGGCGCGTTGCATCGCGTAGCAACAGGCGGATTGAGGTGAGCGCCACGGTGCGCTCGGGCGTAGTTGCAATATAGGCGTGAATTCCAACGTAGCCGCGCGGCGCAAGGCGCTGCAGCTGACCAGCAACCAACTTCACCGCATCATCGCTGAATGCGGCAGGGAGTGCATTATCAACCCAGATCTGCAGCGCGCCATCTGCAGTCTTCGGCGCAAGATCTGGCAGTCTACCTGCCGTAGCGAGTTCACCAAGGACTGCAACAGTATTGTTCTTGGATTCGGTGACGTTCGGTTCGTCGAATGGATTGATGCCAAGGACGACGCCAGCAATTGCGGTGGCGATCTCCCAGCGCATGAATTCGCCGCCGAGATCAATTGGGTCGCCAAGGTTCAGCTCAATTAGGGGATGCCCTGCCGCCGCTAGCGCGCTCAGTCGTGTCTCCACACTGCTGCCATCTGCAGCAACGGGAGCTCGACCGCCATCAAGTGAGATGCGTACGAAGAGTCGGTCCTCTTGGTAGTCCGAAACCGCGCCAAGCGGTTCGCCATCAACAGGAACAACACCAACGCCGTGCTTGCCGGTGCTCTCGGCAACGAGTTGCTCTGCCCACGCGCCAAAGCCATCAATGGGTGCATCAACAACGAGCGTCAACTTGTCGCGCCCCTCACGGGCAAGCGCACCAATCAGAACGCCGAGTGCAACGGAACGATTCGCCGTTGGCTCTGGCTCACGAAGCTCAGCGGCGGCGACAGAACCCGCCGCGAGGAGCGGATCAAGGTCAATGCCGAGGAGGCTCGCGGGGACGAGCCCAACAAAGCTGAGCGCTGAGTAGCGGCCGCCGATATCTGCCGGGTTCAGGAATCGGTCAAGCATCTTCTCGTTCCCTGGGATCCCATCAACACAAGGCGAAGGGTCGCTGATTGCAATTATTGATGAGAGTGCGTTCTCTGCACCGCCGACCGCTGCGCCGATCCACTCTGCGGCGTACGCGGCAAAGGAGAGCGTTTCGGTGGTTGTTCCAGATTTACTTGCAACGATGACGAGCGTGTTCTTCGGATCAAGGCCGCGCAGTGCGGCGGCAACCGCTGCAGGATCGGTGGAGTCGCAGACGCGAACCTTCAGCCAGTCATCAATTGCTGCGAATGCGGTAGCAAGAACCTCTGGTGCGAGTGACGAGCCGCCCATCCCCGCCACGATCGCGGTGGTGAAGCCTGCGTCACGGATCTTCTCGCCGAAGCCCTCAAGTGCTGGAATCTGCGCCGTGAAGTGTGTCGGCGCGTCGAGCCAGCCGAGTCGATTCGCGATCTTCGCTTGGACCACTGCGTCGTTACTCCAGAGCGTTACGTCCTTATCGGCAAGTCGGGTTGCCCACTCCTCGTTCCGTGCGCGCTCAAGCGTGGAGTTGATTGCGGCGAGATCTGTGGCGCGTCCGATGCGGGTGGTGAACGGCAGTTTGAGTTCGCCGCTCACCCCTGCTCCTCTTCGATCTGCTGCACCTTCTTGGTGCGCCGGACGTATCGCTCTGCGTCACTTGGCGTGGCGGAAAGGAAGGCGGCGAGCACCGTGGCTGCAGTCGCAGCGTCAATCACCTTGGCGCCGAGCGAGAGGACATTCATGGCGTCATGCACCACCCCTTGCTCCGCTGAGGCTGGATCATGCGCAATGGAGGCGCGGATACCGTGGAACTTGTTCGCGGCGATCGTGACGCCGATCCCTGAGCCGCAGATCAGCAGGCCGCGCTCTGCACCGCCGCGCTGCATCAGTTCGGCAACAGCGCGCGACGCATCCGGGTAATCGTCGGTCAGATCACTCCCGTCACCGCCAAGATCGATCCCCTCCCACTCAGGGGCAATCTTCTGCAGTTGGTGCAGGAGTGCCGACTTCAACGCAGCCCCCGCGTGATCTGCGGCAATAGCGAGCTTCCGCTGTGACACCTCAGCCGACCTTATGACCGTCGTGCAGGTGCGGCGTTGGAATCACACCGCGGTGCGTCCCAGCGATCACGCCGCGCGCAACCTCTGCAATGTGCTCTGGCGTGAAGCCGAACTCTGCGAAGAGTTTCGGTGCGGGTGCCGATGCGCCGAAGCGGTCCATGGCGATGATTGCGCCGTCGCTCCCGGTCCAGCGATCCCATCCGAGGCTGACACCGGCCTCAATGCCGACGCGCGCGCGAACCGCGGCGGGGAGGACTGACTCGCGGTATGCAGCATCTTGATCACCGAAGAGTTCAAGGCATGGCGCTGAGACAACACGTGTTGGCGTACCAGACGCTTCAAGGAGATCTGCTGCTGCAGCAGCAAGGTGCACTTCTGACCCAGTTGCGATGAGGATCACCTTCGCCTGCACACTTGCTTCGCGCACAACATATGCGCCGCGCTTCACGCCAGCCGCCGCACCGCTGATAGAGCCAGGAAGCACCGGCAGTTTCTGTCGCGTAAAGGCGAGCACCGTCGGTGCGCTGCGGCGTTCAATCGCAACACCCCACGCCCGCGCCGCCTCATTCGGGTCGCCTGGTCGGAAGAAGCGCAGATTTGGAATGGCGCGGAGTGCGGCGTAGTGCTCAACCGGCTGGTGCGTTGGACCATCTTCGCCAAGGCCGATGGAGTCATGGGTGAAGACGAAGATGCTGCCGAGCCCCGCGAGTGCGGCGAGTCGGAGCGAGCCGCGCATGTAATCGCTGAAGGTGAGGAAGGTGGCGCTGAACGGGATCAGTCCGCCGTGGTAGACGATTCCGTTGGTGATTGCCGCCATGGCGTGCTCGCGCACACCGAAGCTGATGTTGCGACCAGACTCCGTTGCGGTGAAGCGGCCACCCTCATGAATGTCGGTGAGGTTTGATTCGGAGAGATCCGCGCTTCCGCCGATCAGTTCTGGCAGCACTGCGGCGAGCGCCTTGATGCTCGACTGGCTGACGTTGCGCGTTGGCGCATCACCGCCGAGCTCATACGTTGGAAGCGCGCGCTCCCATCCGCTTGGCAGTAGGCCCGCCATGCGGCGCTGTAGTTCGGCCGCCTCTGCTGGGAAGGCGGTCGCATAGGCGAGGAGTCGCTTGGTGTGCGCCGCAACGAGCGTCTCGCCGCTGGTGATCGCGCCGCGGTAGAACGCGGCAACATCTGCCGGGACATCAAAGGTTGCATCTGGATTTGCGCCATACGCCGTCTTGGTGAGCCTGACTTCGTCTGGGCCGAGCGGTGCGCCGTGTGACTTCTGGCTCCCCGCCTTATTCGGCGAACCGAAGCCGATGACGGTGCGCACGGCGATAAGGCTCGGCCGATCATCCTTGATCGCGGCGCTGATCGCCGCATCAATGGACGCAACGTCGTTGCCGTCTGCAACGCTGCTCGTGTGCCAGCCGTACGCATCGAATCGCTTGCGCACATCTTCCGACCAGGCGGTTGATGTTGGTCCGTCAAGCTGGATGAGGTTGTCATCCCAGAGATAGATCAACTTGCCGAGCTTTAGGTGTCCAGCGAGTGATGCCGCCTCTGACGCGAGCCCTTCTTGGAGATCGCCGTCTGAGACGATCGCGAAGACGCGGTGATCAACCACGGTGTGACCTGGTCGATTGAACTCTGCGGCGAGGCGCCGCTCGGCGATCGCCATTCCAACACCGTTGGCGAATCCTTGGCCGAGTGGACCCGTGGTGGCTTCAACGCCCGCCGTCAGTCCGTACTCTGGATGTCCCGGCGTCAGTGAACCCCACTGTCGGAATGACTTCAGGTCGCCAACCGTGAGCCCGTAGCCGGTGAGATGAAGCAGTGAATAGAGGAGTGCACTCGCGTGGCCGTTGGAGAGGACGAAGCGGTCGCGATCAAACCAGCCGGGAGTGCTCGGCGCGTGGCGGAGGTGGCGCGTCCAGATCGTGTGCGCCATCGGCGCGCAACCCATTGGAGCGCCAGGGTGACCGGAGTTTGCCGCCTGGACGGTGTCAATTGCGAGGGTGCGGATCGTGGTGATGGCGGACTGTTCCAGTCGTGAATCCATAGGTAACCCCCTGCATGTTGGCTGGTGTCTGCTGATTGTAGACTCCCAGAGCGTCGGAAGTATTGGAGGTGCCATGCCCCGTAAACGTTTGATGAACAGGCGTCCCATGACCGCACGAGGCATCGCTGAGATCGGCGTCCTGATTGCCATGTTGGTCTGGGCGGCGAACTTCACCGTAGTGAAGGCGGCGGTGATGGCGTGGCCCGTCCTCCCGTTCTCTGCGATTCGTATTACGGCGGCCGGCCTGATCGTCTTGCTCTGGACGCATCTGCGCGGCGGGAGCATCCGCATGTCACGACGTGACCTTTTGATCACCGGACTCTTCGGCATCATTGGTCAGGGGACGTATCAACTCCTCTGGGCTGGATCACTCGGCACCATTAATGCAGGCACGAGCGCCCTCCTGATTGCGGTGACACCGTTCCTCACCGCGATCTTTGCGGCGATCCTGCGTATTGATCCGCTCCGTCCTGCGATAGCAATCGGCGGGCTGATCGCATTTGCTGGCGTTGCCGCCGTTGCGATCGGCGAAGGTGCCGGCGCATTTGGCGGCACCACCGCTGGTGTCACGGCAACACTGCTCGCCGCCGCCTGCTGGGCGTCATATCTCTTGGCCGGCGCGCGCGTGATCCCACGTACTGGCGCGCTCGCTTGGACGGCGTGGAGCATGGTGATCGGTGGTGCCGTCTTGATTCCGTTCGGCGCGAGCCAGTGGAGCGAACTTGGGTCGCCGGCGATCCCCGTCGTTGCGATCTTCGGCATCCTCTATGCAACCTTCGGTTCGAGCAGCCTCGCCAACGTCCTCTACTTCACCGCGGTGCCGGTGGTTGGCCCTGCGCGCGTGGCGAGCTTCCAGCTCCTCGTCCCGTTCCTTGCTGTCGTTATCTCTGCGGTTGTCCTTGGCGAAGCGCTCGCCCCTGTGCAGGCACTCGGCGGCGCGCTGATCATCCTGGGGATCTGGGCGGGGCGCCAAACGCAACTCCCGTTCCGCCGCCGTCTGCGATAGACTCCGTCAGGCTCGCTCGGTAGTCACCGAGCGCCCCGCCCAACTTGAGGAGGCAGAGGGGACGAGATGGCGACGAAATTCGTGTTCGTCACCGGCGGCGTCACCTCCTCCCTCGGTAAGGGCATCACCGCCGCCTCTGTCGGCCTGCTGCTGAAAGCGCGTGGCCTGCGCATCTCCGTCATCAAGCTCGATCCGTATCTCAACGTCGACCCAGGCACCATGTCGCCGTACCAGCACGGCGAGGTCTACATCACTGACGACGGCGCAGAGACCGATCTCGACCTTGGTCACTACGAGCGCTTCATTGACGTCAACCTTTCGCAGGCCTCCAACGTCACCACGGGACGCATCTACTCCACCGTGATCGCGCGCGAGCGCCGCGGCGACTACCTTGGCGGCACCGTGCAGGTGATTCCGCATATCACCAACGAGATTAAGGAGCGCGTCTTGCGTCTCGGTGGCGACGACGTTGACGTTGTCATCGTTGAAGTTGGTGGAACGGTGGGTGACATTGAGTCACTTCCGTTCATTGAGGCGATTCGCCAACTGAAGAAGGATGTTGGTCGCGGCAACTCGCTCTACATCCACGTCACCCTCCTTCCAGAACTCGCCGCAACGGGCGAACTGAAGACGAAGCCGACGCAACACTCGGTGAAGGAGTTGCGGGGCAGCGGTGTTCAGCCCGACGTGATCATCCTCCGCGCCGATCATCCGGTCCCAGATGATGTGCGCGAGAAGATCGCCCTCTTCACCGACGTTCCAATGGAGGCGGTCGTCCCCGCCACCACCGCGCGCACCATCTACGAAGTGCCGCTGCAGTTCGAGAAGTTCGGCCTTGGCGACCTGCTCGTTCGCGAACTCGGCATCACGCCCGCCACGCCGCAGCTTGCGAAGTGGGAGCAGCTCGTTGCGGAGATCGTGACAGAGAAGCCGGCGGTGGAGATCGCCATCGTTGGGAAGTACACCGAGCTCCCTGATGCGTATCTCTCCGTGATGGAGGCGCTCCGACACGCCGGTTGGGCGCACGGCCACGACGTCCGCGTTCGATGGGTCAACGCCGAACAGCTTGATGACGCCGATGCGGGACAGGTCTCGGCGCAACTCGCCGGCGCACACGGCATCTTGGTTCCTGGCGGCTACGGTTATCGCGGCATTGAGGGGAAGATTCGTGCGGCACACACGGCGCGCACTGAGCGCATCCCGTACCTCGGGCTCTGCCTCGGGTTGCAGATTGCTGTGATCGAGCTCGGTCGTGAAGCGCTAAACTCCGCCGATGCTAATTCCACCGAGTTCGACATGTTCACCAAGCATCCAGTGATTGACTTCACGCCAGACCAGCGCGGCGTGGAGGAGAAGGGTGGAACGCAGCGGCTCGGCCTCTACCCCGCCAAGCTCACCGCAGGCTCGCGTGCCGCAACCGTCTACGGGTCAGAGATCGCCTACGAGCGCCACCGCCACCGCTTTGAGGTGGCGAATCGCTTCAAGCCGCAGCTCGAGGCGGCCGGGATGAACTTCTCCGGCGTCTCGCCAGACGGGCGCCTTGTAGAGATCATCGAGCTCGCCGATCACCCATGGTTCGTGGCGAGCCAGTTCCACCCAGAGTTCACCAGCCGCCCACTGCGACCGAACCCGCTCTTCGACGGCTTCGTTGGCGCTGCGGTGGCGCTAAAAGAGGGTCGCCTTGCTGGTTACGTCCCACGAATGGTGGGAGTGCGCGATGATGAGACGGTACAGGCGGAACGCCGCAAGGCGATTGAGGCGGCCGCACACAAGGCGGCAAGCCGAAGCAACGGAACAGGAGCAGCATCATGAAGTTCTTCTTAGACACTGCAGATATCAACGAGATCAAAACCGGCATCAGCTGGGGGATCGTTGACGGCGTCACCACCAACCCGTCGCTCTACGCGAAGGTTGGCGGCTCCTACGAAGAGCTCCTGAAGGAGATCTGCGCTCTCACCCCAGGCCCAGTCTCGGCCGAAGTGATCAGCGACGACACCGAGGGGATGCTCCGTGAGGGACTCGCCTTCGCCAAGATCGCCTCCAACATCGTGGTCAAGATCCCAATGACCACCGATGGCCTCGCCGCCATCAGCCGCCTCAAGGCGGAGGGGATTAAGACGAACTGCACACTGATCTTCACGGCAAACCAAGGGCTCCTCGCCGCCAAGGCGGGCGCGTCACTGATCAGCCCGTTCGTTGGTCGGCTTGATGACATCAGCGAAGATGGCATGACGGTGATCCGCGAGCTTGCGGAGATCTTCTCGCACTACGAGGATCTCGATCACTGCGAGATCTTGGCCGCATCAATTCGCCACCCTCGCCATGTGACTGAGTCGGCGCTCGTTGGGGCACACGTTGCCACGATGCCGCTGAAGGTCCTTGAGCAGATGGCGAAGCATCCGCTCACCGACAAGGGGATCGCCGTCTTCAAGGCCGATTGGGCGAAGGCGAAGGGCGGAAAGTAGCCGCTCGCAACGCCCCGTTGACGTGGGGCGGATGATCCCGTAGAGTTCTCTCATCCCCCCACTCCTCCCGCTAAGAGGCGTTGGACGTTTCGTGTGGGGATCGCGAAC
>CALMIH010000167.1 GCA_937864085.1 uncultured Chloroflexota bacterium | reverse complement strand
CTTCCGCGCATAGGCGAGCAAAGATGCCGATCTCAACAGCCGTTCCGTCATCCACCTGCGTGCCATCAAGCCAGGCGAGCACGGCGTCTGCCCCAGTGACACCAGCAAGGTCAACCGCATAAACCTCATCCGCTGCGGAGCCTCCATCAGAACGCATAAACTTCTGCTCGGCGAACTGCTCGTGCGGGACGAAGACGTCAAACCCCTCAGCGCGAAGTCGTGCAGCAACAGTGTCGAGGAAGGCCCGCTCGGCGTTAGAGAAGAGGGGTCCGGCGAGGTAGATCTTCATGAGACTAGTTTCGCCGAACGGCGCAGCTCCTGCTTGGACTGTTCCGCGATTCACGCTACGCTCTCCCTGAGGCTAGGCGCCGCCTGGCGACATGGAGGTACCCCTATGAGCGACAAGGTCAAGATCACCGTGCGAGATAACGGATCACTCAAGATTGCTGGCGATTTTACGATCGTTGATGTTGAGGGGAACGAGATCCCGCACGAAGGTGACAGCACCGGCCTCTGCCGTTGCGGCCACTCGGCGAACAAGCCGTTCTGCGATGGCTCCCACAAGGAGAAGTTTGAGAGCGTGGTTCGCGCCCCAGCAAAGGCTTAGTCGAGCGGCACCTCTGGCGCGCTGATCTCTACCGGGCTGGTGTGGCGTAGTTCACGCCGCCCGCGCAGCATCGCCCAGACGGGGAGCAGGATCAACACCGCGCCGAGCAACCCGAGCGTCGTGTAGTTGGCAACGGCAACTACAACGCCAGAGCCGAGCGCGGCTGCGGCGGCGGAACTCCAGATCAGCGCGTCGGTTATGCCCTGCAGTCGCGTGCGCTCGTTGACGGAGAGGCCTTCGGTGAGGAGCGCGGAGCCTGCCACGAAGCCGAGGTTCCAACCCCAGCCGAGCAGGAAGAGGGCGGCGAACAGCATCGCGCCGCCATCTGGTGGCGCAACGGCGGCGAGCACCGAAGAGAAGGCGAGCACCGCAAGTCCCGCCGCAATGACAAGCGGTGTCCCAAAGCGTGAGGCGAGCCGTCCAGAGAGGGGCGAGAGGGCGAACATTCCAAAGGTGTGGCCGCTAATCACCAGGCCAACGGCGTCAAGGCCGTGTCCGTGCTCTGTCATGTGCAGCGGCGTCATCGTCATCACCAGCACCATCACCACCTGGCCAGCCACCAGCGCCACGATTGCGGCGAAGACGCGTGGCCGCGCGATGATCTCCCCTACTGACGCACCACTCCCCGCCGCCTCAGCGCGCGTGGAGGGCGCCAAGCTCGCAGGATCAGGTCGCAACGTAAGAAGTGTGAGCAACGCCGCGGCGGCAACAAAGAGGATCGGCACACCGTACGCGCCGGCGAGGCGCGGGAGCGAGAGCCCTTCGGCAGCGTTCCCAGCGACTGTGACGAGGTTCGGCCCCACCACGGCACCGAGCGTTGAGCCCCAGACCACAAACCCGATCGCGGTGGCGCGCTTCGTCTCGTCGTACATATCTGCCGCCGTATAACGAGAGAGTTGATTTGACGCGTTCGCGCAGCCCATCAAGACCGTTCCAATCAGGAAGAGCGGGAAGGAACCGAGGATGACCGCAAGGCCTGCGCCAACGGCGCCAACAGCGCCGATCCCGTAGCCGAGCGTCAGCCCGGCGCGTCGGCCGTAGCGCACCATGAAGCGTGAGAGGAGTTGCGACGCAGTGGCGGAACCTAAGACGATCGCAGCACCGGGGAGCCCAGCGAAGGCGGACCCACCAGAGAGCTCTTTGGCAACGATCGTCGCAACGGTGATCGCACCGATATACCCGGTGCTCCCAAGTCCGACGCCAACGATCAGTGAGAGCTGAAGGCGACTGCGGGAGCGCTGTGCGGCGTCGGTCGGCATACGCGCAGTCTAACCGCGCTACGCTCCACGCATGCAGAGACCGCTCCACGCCGTTGCCTGGCATGAGGACGCACCGAATCCGAGCAGCGCCGCCACGCCCTCCAATCAACCGCTGCCGACCAGCGTGGACTGGATCGTCATTGGCGGCGGATTCTCCGGTCTCGCCGCCGCGCGGCGTGCAGCCGAGCGCGGCGCACGCGTCCTCCTCCTTGAGAAAGGCGGGCTACAAGACGGTGCGAGCAGCCGTAACGGCGGCATGGTGCATGTGGGATTCGGCGCATCAACCAGCTCCATCATCAAGCGCTTCGGCGCCGATGGCGCGCGCGAATGGTTCGACCTCTCACGCGCCGGAGTGCGTCGCATCCAGCAGCTCGCCACAGCAGGCCCAGAGGGCCTGATCAGCAGCACAGGCATCGACCCGAACTGGAGCGAGACGGGGCACCTTGAGCTCGCTCGTTCAGCGCGTGGCGTGGCAGACCTGCAGGGCGAAGCGGAGCTGCGCGCATCGCTTGGCCTCCCCGTGCGCCTGCTTGATCAGACGGCGGTCCAATCGCTGACCAACAGCAGCGCGTTCGCTGGTGGACTCGCCGTTGATGAGGGAGGCGGTGTTCAGCCGGCACGGCTCCAGGCGGCGATGGCGCTAGCGGCGCGAGCGGCTGGTGTTGAGATTCGCGAGCAGATGCCGGCAACTGGGATTATTCAGATCGCAGGCGGATACGAGGTGCGCACACCGCGCGGCAGCATCCGGACGCAGCACATCTTCGGTGGCGTCAACGGATACGCAGATCGCCTCTTCCCCGCCCTTCGTCGCCGCGCCATCCCCGTGGGGAGCTTCATGATCGCCACCGAACCGCTCGCACCCGAACTGCTCGCGCAAGTTTCAGGGAGAGGCGAGATGCGCTTTGACACGCGCAACTTCCTCTCCTACTGGCGACCAACGCCAGACGGCCGCATCGCGTTTGGTGGCCGCACCTCGTTCTGGCCAGATTCGCTCCCTCGTATTGCACGCACGTTGACGGCGAGGATGCGCGAGATCCACCCGCAACTTGCGTCAACCAGGGTGACGCATGCGTGGGGCGGCCGGCTCTCATTCGCGTTTGATCGACTGCCACGCGTTGCGCGACTCGGCGGCGTCACACACCTCTCCGGCTGCGCCGGATCTGGCGTGGCGCTGATGACGCTACTCGCAGAGCAGACGATTGATTGGGAGCTCGGCGGTGATCCCCCACTCCCTGCGCGCATCCCGTGGCATCCAGTTCCCGTTCCGTATGAAGGCTTCCCTTGGTTTCTCCCGTTTGCGGGGATCGGCTTCGCGCTAGAAGACTGGTGGAACGAACGTCGCTAAGCGGCAGTGCAGCTCATCACTCGCATCACTCAAGACCGCGAGCTACAAGATCCGACTCGTCCAACCCAAGGTAGTGGCCGATCTCATGCACGAGCGTCTTTCGCACCTCTGACTTGAGCTCAGTACGAGACGGGAAATCCTCGGCTAGCGCTCGCGCATAGATCGTGATGTGCGGCGGGAGTGCCTCTGCGTCGCCTGCGCCACGCGGTGCGCCGTCAAAGAGTCCGTAAAGTCCTGTTCGGCGCGTGCCGTCCACAACAATCAGCAGCTCCTCCGCCGCGCCACGCAGCGGTTCAGGGAGCGTACGAATCGCCTCCCCTACCAGGCGTTCAACCTGCGCAACCTGGTCATCAGGCGCGTCGTCCCTCATGGTCGTCGCAGGGCGCCTGTTGACCAGAGCGCCCAGAGGACGAGCACTGGCTGGAAGAGGAGTCGCACTGCCCGCGCACTATCTGAGTTCAACCCAAAGGCATCAATCCCGTTCACAAACTGATTGATGTTTCCTGGAAAGATCGCCACAAAAAAGAGCGCCACCACCAGGCCAACACGCTTGCGGAAGCGCCAAAGGGTGATCAGTGCAAGGCCCAGCAGGATCTCCACGATCCCTGAGCTGATTACGACGAAGTCGGGGTCGAGCGGCAGCCACGTAGGCACCTGCGCCTGAAACTCCAGGCGACTCACCGTCAAATGGCTCACGCCTGCTGATAGAAGAAAGGCGCCGAGCGCAGCCTGGCTCACGCCCCTCCCCCAGAGCACCACGCTACGCATCAGGTTCCACACAGCTCATACCGCCACTCTACTAGCGAGAGTCGATGGAAGTGTTGGCGGAGAGAGAGGGATTCGAACCCTCGATGGGGTTGCCCCCAAACCGCATTTCCAATTCGCCCCCGAGGAGGGATCGGAGGGCCTATTAGCGCCTACTGAGGTCAGATGCCGGTGTCTTGAGGACGCTTGAGGGATTGGGGGGCGTTGGTGGTCCCACCATGGCTCCCACCCGTCGTTAGCTTACTTGCAGCCCGATTCGTAACTCGTCCACT
>CALMIH010000166.1 GCA_937864085.1 uncultured Chloroflexota bacterium | reverse complement strand
CTTCGGTCTTCCCGCCAAGATGGACAAGATCGAGCAGCAATCCCTGCTCTCGGGCAAGAACGACTATCGCAATTGCTTCATCGCGATCCAAGCCGGCGCTGGCGGGACCGAGGCTGAGGACTGGGCGTCGATGCTGGAGCGCATGTACCTGTACTACTTCGAAGAGATGGGGTTCAAACTCGAGGAAATCAGCCGTTCCCTCGGGCCGGAGGCGGGAATCAGCGAGGTTTGCTATCGCGTGATCGGTCCATTTGCCTACGGCAACATGAACTGCGAGCGCGGAACTCACCGCCTCGCGCGCGTGTCGCCGTTCAACGCCGAAGGTAAGCGGCAAACCAGTTTCGCGACCGTCGATGTCACGCCAGAGTTCGAGCAGAACGACCTGGTGATTCCGGACAAGGACCTTGAGATCGTGGCGTTCGTTCGCGCGTCTGGACCGGGCGGGCAGAATGTCAACAAGGTTGCGAGCGCGATCCGAGTGACCCATCTTCCGACTGGCCTGCAAGTGGTGGCGAGCACCTTCCGTGATCAGCCGCAAAATAAGGCGCAGGCGCTCGCCGTGCTCCAGGCCAAACTCGAGCTGATCGAGGAGGAACGCCGGATCACCGAGCTCGCCGCGGCGACTGGTGGCAAGGTCTCGCGCGACTGGGGTAACCAGATCCGCAGTTATGTCTTCTACGACAACCGCGTGAAGGACCACCGCACTGGTCATGAAGTCGGAAACCCGCAGCATGTGCTTGATGGCAACGTGTCTGACTTCATCGACGCGGAACTGAAGCGCAGGCGCGCGGAGCGGGGCTGATGCCTGACCGCGCGTCGTTCCATCGTGATGGAATGCGCGTTGGCGGGCTCGTCCTCGACGGGGTTTCGTTCGAACGGCGCGGCCGACGCGTTTTGGATTCGGTGTCGTTCACGCTCGCGCCCGGGCGGCTGCTCGCCGTGGTCGGCGCATCAGGCGCGGGCAAAAGCACGCTGCTTGATCTGATTTCGGGTCGCCTCAAACCAACTCACGGACACTTGGATATCGGCAGCACCGTAAAAATTGGTTACTACGACCAACTTGGCCGCGAACTGAACGTGAATCAGCGCGTGCGCGAAGCAGTTGCCGGCGACAAAGGTCAGCCATCGATTGAAGACAATCAATTGATGCGCCAATTTTGGTTTGACGGCGACACGCAACACGCGCCGATCTCGACATTGTCTGGTGGCGAGCGACGAAGACTGCAACTTTTGTTGACGCTGATTGAACAGCCCAACGTTTTGTTGCTCGACGAGCCGACCAACGACCTCGATCTCGAGACGCTCGACCTGCTGCAGGAAGTGATCGCGGACTATGACGGCACGGTGCTGATCGTCAGCCACGATCGCGACTTCCTCGACCGCACGGTGACGATGACGATCGGGCTCGACGGGTCGGGGACGGTCGACATGGTGGTCGGCGGCTATGCCGACTGGGAAGCCAAGCGCAAGGTGAGGCCCGAGGCGAAGAAGGCGGCGGCGAAGGCGACCTTTCCACCCATGAAGAGGATTGCCCCAACGATGATGTCGGTCGGCTTGAGCGGTGTTGCCACCATGGCGTGATAGATGCGCACCCACATGATGCGGCCAAGGATCGGCCAGGCCGCCTCACCCGCGCCGAACTGCATCGCCTGACTCGCCATCAGTGCCGGCGCAATGTACGTCACGTAGCTCACCCCGCCGGTGATCTCCGCCGCGCGATCACCAACTAGGACGCCAAGCCCAATGCCAAGTCCAGCGAGCGTAACGAGCGGCTCAATGAAACCAGAGAAGACCGAGCCGATCCACTCGCGGCGATAGACGGCGACCATGTAGCCAACAACGTGACGCCAGCGCGTTGGGTGCGGGAGATACGCGCCAATCGTTGAGAAGAGTCCGCGTGAACGTCGCGGCGCGATCTGCGCCGCGCTCACTCGTCGAGGCTCCGGCCGGTCAGTCGGAGGAAGACATCCTCAAGGCTCGAGCGGCGCACCAACCAACTCTCTGGGGTGAGGCCGTGCTCCAGCGCACGTGCATGTGCCGCTTCGCCATTCTCACAGCCGATGATCACGCGTTCGGCGAGTCGCTCGTAGCGATCACCAATACCATCAAGCGTCTCCTTGCTGATGCGGCTCGTCCCTTCAGGGAAGCGCAGCTCAAGGACTTCGCGTGAGGCGTGCTCTTCAATCAGTTGTCGCGGCGAACCTTCGGCAACGATCTTCGCTTGGTCCATCACCACAAGTCGATCGCAGAGCTGCTCCGCTTCATCCATGTAGTGCGTCGTCAACACAATCGTTGTGCCAGAGCGCTTCAGTCGCTGCAGCGCGTCCCAGAGAAGATGGCGCGCCTGTGGATCAAGGCCCGTGGTCGGCTCATCCAACATCAAGACGCGCGGCGCATTGATCAGTGAGCGCGCAATGGAGAGCCGGCGCTTCATGCCGCCAGAGAGCGGCTCCACCTGATCCTTGGCGCGATCAGAGAGCTGGAAGAGTTCAAGAAGCTGATCGGCGCGCTCGGCAATCTCGTTGCGGGCGATTCCAAAAAAGCGTCCGAAGATGAGCAGATTCTCACGAACGGTGAGCTCTTGGTCGAGCGTCTCCTGCTGATGCACGACGCCGAGTTGCCCGCGAATGCGCGGACCATTCGTATCTGGATCGTTACCAAAAATCTCAAGGGTTCCGGCGGTACGCGGCGAGACGCCAGCGATCATGCGCATCGTGGTGGTCTTCCCCGCGCCGTTCGGTCCGAGGAAGCCGAAGAACTCGCCGTCGCGAACGTCAAAATTGATGGCGTCCACGGCCGTCCGCTCCCCGAAGGTCTTTGTCAGACCTCGGGCGCGGATCAGGGCCGTAGCGTTTGAAGCTGGAAGGTTCATCTGGGAGAGATTAGACCTCCTGCGCTTCGCCTTCGATTGTCTCCTCGCCGGCGGCCTGCTCAGACGCCCCTTCGGCGCCGTCTGGCGTGCCAGCCTGCTGATTTTGTGCGTAGGCGGCGGTGCCGATCTCGCTCATCACCTTCGCCAACGCCTCCGCCTTCTCCTTCACCGGGTCGAGCGACTCGCCCTTCAGCGCCTCGCGAACCTCACCGATCAGGGTCTCAGCCTGAGCCTTCTTCTCCGCATCAACCTTGTCGCCAAGGTCGGTGAGGGTCTTCTCGGCCTGGAAGGCGAGCGCCTCGGTCTGATTTCGGAAGTCCACCGCTTCGCGGCGAACCTTGTCTTCAGACTCATGCTCCTTCGCCTCACGGACCATGCGGTCCACATCATCCTTCCCGAGCATCGAGCTGCCGGTGATGCGCACCTGCTGCTCCTTCCCAGTGGCGCGATCCTTCGCCTTCACATCGAGGATGCCGTTCGCATCGATGTCAAACGTCACCTCAATCTGCGGCACACCGCGTGGCGCGGATGGGATCCCGTCAAGGATGAACTTCCCGAGCGTCTTGTTATCCGTTGCGAACTCGCGCTCGCCCTGCAGCACGTGAATCTCCACCTGCGGCTGATTGTCTGACGCCGTTGAGAAGGTCTGGCTCTTCGACGTTGGGATGGTGGTGTTCCGCTCAATGAGCTTCGTCATCACGCCACCCAGCGTCTCAATGCCGAGCGAGAGTGGTGTCACGTCCAAGAGCAGCACATCCTTCACGTCACCCGCAAGGACGCCGCCCTGAATCGCCGCGCCGATCGCAACCACCTCGTCCGGATTCACACCCTTAGATGGCTCCTTGCCACCAAAGAGCGCCTTGACCGCTTCAAACACTGCTGGCATGCGCGTCATGCCGCCAACCAGAACGACCTCGTCGATCTCAGATGGCTTCAGGCCCGCATCCTTCAGCGCGGCAATCACCGGCGCCTTCGTCTTCTCAATCAGGTCTGCAACGAGCGACTCAAGCTTCGCCTTGGTCAGCGTGACGACCACGTGCTTTGGGCCCGTGGCATCTGCCGTGATGTACGGGAGGTTGATCTCAGTCTGGCCAGTGCCAGAGAGCTCAATCTTCGCCTTCTCCGCAGCCTCCTTCAGGCGTTGAAGCGCCTGCTGGTCCTTGGAGAGGTCGATCCCCTGATCCTTCTTGAACTCGGCGAGGAGCCAGTCGATGATGCGCTGGTCAAAGTCGTCGCCACCAAGGTGTGTGTCGCCATTAGACGACTTCACCTCAAAGACGCCGTCGCCCAACTCCAAGATAGAGATGTCGAACGTGCCACCACCTAGGTCGTAGACAGCGATCTTCTCTTCCTTCTTCTTATCAAGGCCGTAGGCAAGCGCCGCCGCCGTTGGCTCATTGATGATGCGCTTCACGTCCAGACCTGCAATGCGACCGGCATCCTTTGTTGCCTGTCGCTGCGTGTCGTCAAAGTACGCCGGGACGGTGATGACCGCCTCGGTGATCTTCTCGCCGAGGAAGGCCTCTGCATCCGCCTTCAGCTTCTGCAAAATCATTGCCGCAACTTCCTGTGGCGAATACGACTCACCAGAGTCAAGCTTCACCTTCACGCCGTCGCTCTTCCCATCCTTCTCTACGGTGTACGGGATGAGCCCCTTCGTCTTTGAAACCTCTGCGTCGTCAAATCGGCGACCCATGAAGCGCTTGATGCTGAAGACGGTGTTCTTCGGATTCGTGACGGCCTGACGCTTAG
>CALMIH010000165.1 GCA_937864085.1 uncultured Chloroflexota bacterium | reverse complement strand
CGCCATGCGGTGAGGATCTTCTCCACCACCGCGTCATCTGTAATGACCGCAAGGAGTTCCGCAAGCCTGCCGATCGGATCGGGCGCGTCAGGGCTTCCAGCGCGACCAACTGCAGCGACGCGCGCAGGGAGTTCAGTGACCCATGCGGCGTGCAGTTCTGGCGCAATCTGCGCCGTGAGACCAAGGTCGTTGAGTGTGTGCAGGCCGGGCGCTGGGTTCTCTGCGGCGAGGATCCCCTCGATCTCCGCGCCGATTCGTTCACCAGAGAGCGTGGCGACAAGCGCAACGTCACGGCGTATCGCCGCCGCTGTCGCCGGTTCAATCGTTAGATTGAAGCGTGTTGCAAAGCGCGCGGCGCGCAACATGCGCAGCGCATCTTCTCGGAAACGTTCACTTGGATCACCAACCGCACGTAGCAGTCCGGCGGCAAGGTCTGCCGCGCCACCGAACGGATCAATAAGCGAACCTGAAGCTACAAGGTCGCCGTGCGCACCTGAGGGAGCGCCGAACGCCATCGCATTGATGGTGAAGTCGCGTCGTGCAAGGTCGCCTTCGATTGCGCCAAGGAAGGTGATCGCATCAGGGCGACGTGCGTCACTACTCGGCCCATCGGCGCGGAAGGTGGTCACCTCACGGACTCCCACAGACGTTGGGATCCCAACGGTGCCAAATCGATTCTCGTACTGCGCGTCAGGGAAGGCGTTGCGCAGCTGGTCGGGCGTAGCGTCGGTTGCTAGATCCCAGTCAGATGGAGTTCGTCCAACAAGCGTGTCTCGTACCGCACCGCCAACAACGTAGGCGGCAAAGCCGGCCGTTTGGAGCTGGCCCATGAGTTGTGCCACATCTTCTGGAACGGCGGCGCGAAGTGCCGCCTCGTGGCTCACGCGCCGCTCGCCGCCGCGCCCTCTCCGATGAAGAGGAAGTCGCGCCACGCGGAGTAGGCATCGTGGCGGAGGTAGGGGAGGAAGATCGCGTAGACATCGCAGCGCGGCTCGTAGGGTCGACGGCGCAGTTGCAGGCCGGCCGCCTCGGGGAGTCGGTCGCCTTTGCGGTGATTGCACGACATGCAGGCGGTCACCAGGTTCTCCCACGACCACGAGTCGCCCCCGCGACTCTTCGGGACAACGTGATCAATGGTGAGTGAGACGCCGGCGCGACCGCAGTACTGGCAGGCATGCTTATCGCGCGCGAAGATCTCCTTGCGGCTCAGCTTGGCTCGTGGGCGCGGACGGCGGACGCGATGTCGGAGTCGCACAACAGATGGCGCGGTCCAACTGCGCGAAGCGCTGCGGATCGGCTCCCCTTCGGCGAGAATCTCCGCCTTGCCACCAAGGACGAGCCGGAAGGCGCGGGGGAGGGACGAGACGTTCAACGGCTCGTAGTCTTGGTTTAAGACGAGGACCTCGCTGCTCATCGCCCGATCGTATCAGCCGCGCCGAGCAGTTCAATCGGGTCGCCCGAAACCACGGGCCCCTCGCGCAACACCCGTGCGTACCAGCGGCTGTCTTCGGGGCGCACCTTATGGCTGACCCGAGCGATCCGCCAATCTTCGAAGCTCCCCGCGATGTTCTTGCAGGGGGCGGCCGGATCACTCAGCTGAATGATCGGTCCGGTGGCAGGGTCGCCGATACGAAGCTGGTCGCCGCTCTCCAGTCCGCCAAGGTCGAGCCCGCTCAACGTGAGGTTTTCACCAATTGCGCCTGGGTAGAGGTGATGACCATCTGCGTTGACGCGCCGAATCTGTTCTACGCCAAACAGGCAGACCGCCTTCTCTGGTCCGCCGTGCACCGGCTCCTTGGTGCGCTGACCATCACCAATCAACCCACGCGTTGTAATAACGGTGCGATCAATCGGTCGCTTCGGAACACCACCAGGGTGCGATACGTTGATGCTGGCGATCTGACCGCGACTCCCCGCGGCAAGGCGTGCGACCTCTCGCCGTCCTGCGGCAAGGTCGTCTACCCGACCCTCCTGGTCCCCCTCCGATGGTGCTGGCGTCTCACTCATGACGGGATGGTATGCGAGAATGAGTGCATGGGAAAGCGCAGCGCACCAGAGGCGAAGGTCGCCAAGTCCACCTGGGCGACGAAGCGTGGCCTCGCGCAGATGCTCAAGGGCGGCGTGATCATGGATGTGGTGACCCCGGCTGAGGCGAAGGTCGCCGAAGAGGCGGGCGCTGTGGCGGTGATGGCGCTGGAGCGCGTCCCATTCGATATTCGACGTGATGGCGGCGTGGCGCGTATGAGCGACCCAGACATGATCAAGGGGATCCAGGCGGCCGTGTCCGTTCCAGTGATGGCGAAGGCGCGGATTGGGCATCACGTGGAGGCGCAGATCCTCGAGGCGCTGAACGTTGACTACATCGACGAGTCCGAAGTGCTGACGCCGGCGGACGACCGATTCCACATTAATAAGCATCAATTCCGCATCCCATTTCTCTGTGGCTGCAAAGATCTTGGCGAGGCGCTCCGTCGCATTAGCGAAGGCGCGGCGATGATGCGCACCAAGGGCGAAGCCGGCACAGGAAACATTGTTGAGGCGGTGCGCCACATTAGAACCGTCAAGGAGCAGATTGAGGCGCTGAAGGGCCAGAGCGAGAAGCGGCTCCGCGCCGCCGCTAAGGAGATGCGCGTCCCCTACGAACTCGTGAAGCTCACCGTGAAGGCGGGACGACTCCCAGTGGTGAACTTCGTTGCTGGTGGCATTGCAACACCAGCCGACGCGGCACTCTCCATGTGGCTCGGCGCCGATGGCGTCTTTGTTGGATCAGGCATCTTTAAGGCGAAGCACCCAGCGAAGATGGCGGCGGCGATTGTCCAAGCCACAACGCACTGGGCGAACCCTGCCATCTTGGCCGAAGTCTCAGCGGGACTCGGCGAAGCGATGAAGGGGATCGAGATGCGCACGATCCCAGATGCGGAGCGACTCTCCTCTCGCGGCTGGTAACTGATGGCCGGCGCGTTGCGTCGTAAACGGCAGCCAGTGATCGGCGTGATGGCGGTGCAGGGCGACTTCCGCGAACACCTCGAGACACTTGATGCGGTCGGCGCTGTTGGCCGCGAAATCCGCCTCCCCGCAGATCTTGATGGCGTTGATGGGCTGATCCTTCCGGGTGGTGAGAGCACGGCGATGCGCAAACTCTACTCGCGCTGGAGTCTCGTTGCACCGATCAAGGCGCTTGCAACGCGCGGCGCACCAATCCTCGGCACCTGTGCTGGTGCAATTCTGCTTGCAACCAAGATTGCTGATGGCGACGCGCCCGTCCTCTCACTTCTTGATATGGAGGTGCGACGCAACGCGTTCGGTCGCCAACTCGATTCGTTTGAGACGGAGCTGAAGATGCAGAGCCTGAAGGCGAGTGGCGGTCCCACAACGCTCCGCGCCGTCTTCATTCGTGCGCCGCAGATCCTGCGAGTTGGGCCGGCGGCGGGCGTGGTGGCGCAACTTGAGGGGGGCGAGATCGTTGCGGCGCGACAGGGGAACGTGGTGGGGATCTCGTTCCATCCGGAGATTGCCGGCGAGACACGTCTGCATCGCTGGCTCGTGGAGCAGGCGGCGACAGCGCGTCGCGGGTGATCCGTGTCACCGAACGCTGACGGCGCACCGCGCGTCCGTCTCGCACGCATTACTGACCTCACAGCACTCGTAGAGATCTCGCGGCGCGCACAGCGCTCACTGCACGAAGGGAGCGGCGAGATGCGCTCGCTCGGCCTGCCGCTCGGTCCCGCCGCGTTGAGTCTCTATCAACTCTTCCGCATGCCGCTCAGTTTGATCCGCTCATCTGACTCCATCTGGATCCACCAGCGCGGCGCATTCGCAGATGGGCTCGCGCGCGTGGAGCGCGATGAGCGCGGCGACTGGACGATTGTTGAGCTGGATGCGGTAGATGATGCGGCGCGTGCGCGACTTCTCGCTCGCGTTGCACGCGAAGCGGGTCGACACGGAGTTGTGCGCCTGCATGTTGCCTGCGCAGAAGATGCGGCAACTCTGATGCTCTTGGGGGGCGCCGGATTTCAGCCGTATGCGCGCGAGACACTCTTCCTCCTGAAAGGTGGCGCACGGAACGCGCCAAGCTCTGCGCGCGCCGCACTCGCTGCACTTCGTTTAGCGCAGCCGAGTGATGCACTTCGCATTGCGCAACTGATGTCAGTAACCACGCCGCCAGCCGTCTCGCGGATGGAGCTGATTGACGCACGGGAGTGGGAGCGCGCCGCCGCCGGAACATGGGCGCCGCGCGCGAGTATCACGCCGCTCCTTCGACTGGCGGACCAGAGCGCCTTTGTGCTGGATGGTGCGGCGGGCGAGGCTGATGCGTGGGTTCATCTCGGCGTGGCGCGTGAGCGGGGCGAAGAACACCCACACGCGTTGCGCATCAGCCTCCTCCCTGGCGTCGACGCGGCGCCACTGATTGAAGCGAGCCTCGCCGAGATCGGAGAACGGGCGGCGCGTGTTGGCACGGCGGAGAACGGCGTTCTGGCGGTGGCGCGCAGCTATGAAGGGGGACTCGGCGCGGCGCTCGCGGCGCAGGGGTTTGCGCCGATCGGCGACCTGCGCCTTGCCGTGCGTGATGCGCGAGCGCGCGTGACCGCCCCAGGGATGGTTCCAGCGATCGGCTGATCTCGCATGCGAATCTGGGCAGACCCGGGCGGATCGGGGGAGTGCCGGACCGAGTGCTACCGAGCCGTTAACTCGGTTGCCGCGCTAGGATGGCGTCAATGAGTCTTGCCGAGATCCCTCACGACGGAGTCAGCGCAGCGCTGGAGCCCACGGTCGTGCAGGAGGAGGCGATTGTTGACAATCTTGACCTTCTCCTCGACTGCCTCCCTGGCGAAATCATTGCGAGCGTTCGCGATCTCTCCACGCGCGAAGAGTTGGCCGCTGGTCGCGACGGACTTCTTGAGATCGTGATGGACCTTGGTCGACGCCCAGAGGCGCGACTCACCTCCGGCGACGTGACACTGCTTGAGCGCGAGGTCACTGAAGAGGATTTGTCGTGGGTGATCTCGCGCATCGGCGATTTTGGCGGAGACAATCGCGCCGGCATTGAGCGCACACTGCACCGCATCTCGGCGATTAGAAATCGCTCTGAACGCGTGGTTGGTCTCACCTGTCGCGTTGGGCGATCCGTCTTTGGCACGATTGAGATCTTGCGTGACCATATTGAGTCGGGGAAGTCGATCTTGATCATGGGACGACCTGGTGTAGGAAAGACCACGATGTTGCGCGAAGCGGCGCGCGTTCTCGCCTCTGAATTCTCCAAGCGCGTGGTGGTGGTCGATACGTCGAACGAGATCGCGGGCGACGGTGACATCCCACACCCAGCGATTGGGAAGGCGCGCAGGATGCAGGTGAGCTCGCCGGAGCGACAGCACCTTGTGATGATCGAGGCGGTAGAGAATCACATGCCAGAGGTGATCGTCATTGACGAGATCGGCACCGAGGCCGAAGCGATCGCGGCGCGCACCATTGCCGAGCGCGGTGTGCAGTTGATCGGTACGGCGCATGGCAACAGCCTGGACAACCTGATGTTGAACCCAACGCTCACCGACCTGATCGGTGGGATTCAGAGCGTGACGCTCGGCGACGACGAAGCGCGCCGCCGACGCACGCAGAAGAGCGTCCTGGAGCGGAAGGCGCCGCCAACGTTTGACGTGGTGGTAGAGATCATCGACCGCGATCACATCCTGGTGCATGAAGATGTTGCGGCAACCGTTGACGCGCTGCTGCGCGGCGACGCCGTTGCGCCAGAGGAGCGTTGGCGTGACGAGGCTGGCGTGCATCGCACCCAGCAGCGTATTCGGCCAGGCGCGCTTCCTGGTATTGAACAGCGTCGCTTTGGTGGCCTGACGCCACAAGACGATCGCCGCGACCGACGTGATAGTCGCGACGAAGGACAGGGAGGCTGGCGGAAGCATCGTGACCGTTCACGCCGTGGCGCACAGCTCTATGACATGCGAAACCCAGCGGCGACGATCCCTGGCGGAACCGCAGCCCCCGTGATGCCAGTGCTTGGTGGGCCTCAAGCTTCTGGGAGTTGGCGTCCAACGCGCGGATGGGTGAACGGCGTGACCATGGCGAGCGCGGTCTCGGAGATGGATAACGAACCCGCTGCGCGTACCGCAGACGGCGGCAAGGTTCCTGCAGCCTGGGACGACGCACCAGGTGCAGATGATGAAGAGCGGAGCGAAAGCGCGCTCCCCGAGCTACGCATCTACGCGCATGGGATTTCGCGAAAGAAGTTGGAGATTGCGATTCGTGAGCTTGGACTTCCTGCGAGCACGGCACGCGGCCCAGAAGATGCGGATGCGGTGATGACGATTCGTAATGAGTTCAAGCAGCGCGGTGCGCCGCTGGTTGAAGCGGAGCGGCGTGGTGTGCCGATCCATGTGCTGAAGTCGAACGCTGCGGCGCAGATGGAGCGCGCCCTGCTGGCGCTCTACGACCTTCCTGATGATCCGCGCGAGATGGCGCTGCGTGAGGCGGCGAACGGCGTGGAGGAGGTGCTGCGTACGGCTCATCCAGTTGAACTTGCGCCGCAGAGCGCCTTCATCCGCCGACTACAACATCAACTCGCCGGTGAGGCGAACATCACCAGCAGTTCGCGCGGTCGCGATCCGCACCGTCGCGTGCGCCTTGAGCCGCCAGGGCGCGCCTCAAGCACGCCGCGCCGCCGCCGCTAGTAACGAGGCGGGCGTCAGTATGTTCATCAGCTTTGAGGGGCCCGACGGCTCGGGCAAGTCGACACAGATTGGACGCCTCGCTGAAACCCTCCGCGCCGCTGGGCGTGAGGTGGTCACCGTGCGTGAGCCTGGCGGCACGCCGGCGGGCGAGAAGATCCGCGCCATCCTTCTTGGGGAGGGGGGCGCCGTTCCAGTAGACCCACGCGCGGATGCGCTGCTCTTCAACGCCTCGCGCGCGCAACTCGTTGCCGACGTGATTGAGCCAGCGCTGGCGCGCGGTGCCGTGGTGATTGCCGATCGATTCGCCGATTCAACACTCGCCTATCAGGGATACGGAAGCGGCCTCCCAATAGAGGAGTTGCGCGGCATGATTCGTTTCGCCACCGCTGGGCGCACGCCAGATCTGACGCTCCTCCTCGACCTCCCCGCTGAACACGGCCTCGCCCGAAAGTCGGGGAGTAACCGCACACGCTTTGAAGAGGGCTTTGATGCCGCCTTCCATGAGCGCGTGGCGACGGGCTTCCGCAGCCTCGCCGCCGCGGAGCCTGCTCGCTGGCGCGTACTCGACGCGAGCGCGGAGCAGGGGGCACTCGCCGCAGAGATCGCCCAGATCGTTCACGTCGCGCTCGCCACCACGCGCTGATCGCACTCGCCGCTACACTTCCTCAATGGTGCCCCAACTCACCTCTAAGGTCGACAACCTCCGGCCCGCTTACGGGTTCGATGACATCTCGCTCGCCCCAGGCACCGACACCGCAGATCCATCTGACGTTGACCTTTCACAGAACTTTTGTGGCATCCCACTTGCTGTGCCGATCATCGCGTCAGCGATGGACGCGGTCGTCTCACCTACAACTGCAGGCGTACTGCACAAGCTCGGCAGCTTGGCCTGCATCAACCTTGAGGGGCTCTGGTTCCGTTATGACGATCCAACACCACACTTCGCCGCGATTAGTGCCGCAGCAAAAGGTGATGTCCAAGAACTCTTCGCCAGGCTCTACGCGGAACCGGTGAAGGAGGCGCTGATTGCGCAGCGCATCGCAGAGATTCACGCCACAGGGTCGCCCGCAATGATCGCGGCAACGCCGCAGGCGATCGGCAAGTTTGGCGACGCAATCATTAAGGGTGGCGCAGATCTGCTGGTGATCCAGAGTCAGGTCTCATCGGCGCGACACATTGCTACGGGCTATGCGCCACTTGAGCTCGCTGACTTTGTGAAGCGGAGCAGCATCCCCGTTGCGGTGGGGAACACCACGAACGCCGAAGCGGCATATTCGCTGATGCAGCAGGGGGCTGCGGCGATCTTCGTTGGCGTTGGACCGGGGAACGCCTGCACCACGCGCGAGGTGCTCGGCATCGGCGTGCCACAGGTCACCGCGGTGAGCGACGTGGCCGGTGCGCGTGATGCCTATATGAAGGCGAGCGGTCGTTACGTTCCAGTAGTCGCGGACGGTGGCATTCGCAAGGGGGGCGAGATCGCGAAGGCGCTCGCCGTTGGTGCGGATGCGGTGATGATCGGTTCGCCGCTTGCGCGATCAACCGAAGCACCAGGCGGTGGGTTCAACTGGGGGATGGCCGCCTCTTCACCAACACTGCCGCGCGGCACTCGCATTGAGGTTGGGATCGCAGGGAGCATGGAGCAGATCCTTAACGGGCCATCGCGCGTCACGGACGGGAGCGAAAACCTGGTGGGGGCGGTGCGTCAGTCGGCGGCCGCACTCGGCGTGCAGACGCTCGCCGCATTCCGCGACGTTGAGGTGATCTACGCGCCAGCCGCCGCGACCGAAGGGAAGAGTTGGCAGCGTGGCCGCTGAAGCTGGAACCACGGCGAGCGTGCGCGCGGCTGGAGTTGAGACGGGCGGCATCCTCGTCTTGGATTTTGGAAGCCAGTTCGCGCAACTGATCACACGCCGCGTTCGCGAGATGAACGTGCATGCGGCGCTCGTGTCGTTCGACCTTCCGATCAGCGAGATCCTGGCGCGCAAACCTGCCGGCATCATCCTGAGCGGCAGCCCCTTCTCCGTTTATGACGACGCTGGCCCCAAGCCAGACGCCGCCCTCTGGAGCGCCGGCGTTCCGATCCTTGGCGTCTGCTACGGCGTGCAACTGATGGCACAGCAGCTCGGTGGTCGCGTTGGACCTTCAGATCGGCGTGAGTACGGCCCCGCCGACATCAGCATTAGCGGGGCGACAAGCCCACTCTTTGCCGGACTCGGTGGCTCAGGCGGCGCTGGGAGCGAGCGCGTCTGGATGAGCCACGGCGACTCCATCATTGATGCGCCACCTGGATTCACCGCGCTCGCCACTACCGACTCCACGCCGTTCGCTGCGCTCGCTGACACGACGCGCAACCTCTGGGGGATCCAGTTTCATCCTGAGGTGGTGCACACCCCGAGCGGGAAGCGGCTGCTGCAGAACTTCGTGCTCGGGATCGCAAAGGCGAAGGCGACCTGGACGCCAGGGCGACTCGCGGAGGACGCGGTTGCTGCGATCAAGGCGCAGGTCGGCCCAACGGATCGCGTTCTCTGTGCACTCTCTGGCGGCGTTGACTCTGCGGTTGCGGCGGCGCTCGTCCATAAGGCGATCGGCGATCGACTCACCTGTGTCTACGTAGATCACGGCCTGATGCGCAAGCGCGAGTCGGAGATCCTGCGCGAAGTCTTCGCCGAGCAGCTGGGCATGAAGATCATCATGGTTGAGGCGCAGGAGCGATTCCAGCATGCGCTTGAAGGAGTGGTTGACCCTGAAGAGAAGCGGAAGATCATCGGCCGAGAATTCATTCGCGTCTTTGAGGAGGAGTCGGCTCGAGCCGGCGACTTCAAGTTCCTTGCGCAAGGGACGCTCTATCCGGATGTGATCGAGTCCACCTCAAAGGAGACGAAGTCGGCGCAGAAGATCAAGACGCACCATAACGTGGGCGGCCTCCCCGAGGACCTGAAGTTTGAACTCGTTGAGCCGCTTCGCGCGCTCTTTAAGGACGAAGTGCGCGCCGTTGGCCTTCAGCTCGGACTTCCAGAGAGCGTGATCTTGCGTCAGCCCTTCCCGGGTCCTGGTCTTGCGATTCGCATCCTTGGCGAGGTGACGCGCGAGCGACTCGACACACTTCGCGAAGCAGACTGGATTGTTATTGATGAGATCAAGGCGGCGGGGCTCTATCGCAGCATCTGGCAGTCGTTCGCTGTGCTAACGCCGCTTCACTCTGTTGGCGTGATGGGTGATGGCCGAACGTACGGCAACGTGCTGGCGATTCGTGCGGTGACAAGTGAAGACGGGATGACCGCCGATTGGGCGCGCCTCCCGTATGACCTGATGGCGAAAATCTCGTCGCGCATCGTGAACGAAGTGCCGAACGTGACACGCGTCGTTTATGACATCACCTCCAAGCCCCCCGCAACGATTGAGTGGGAGTGAGCAACGGAGTGGAGAACACGGCGGAGCGGCTGCCGCTCCCAGGGACGAGCTTCCTGAAGGTGCGACCGATCGTGATTGAGGGGCGCGCGGAGGGAGAGATCCGCGCCGGCGCGGCGCAGCCGAGCACCATGCCCGATGGCTGGTGGATCGCCCTCTTCTGGGTGCAAGACGGTGACGGGGTGGTGAGTTGCCGCGAGGTGGCACCACTCGCTGGGCCACCACCGATCTCACCCCTCGAACGTTATGGAGCCTTAATGACGAATGGCCTCGGCGACCTCCTCGCCGTAGAGGAGGGGCGCTCCTGCCTGAAGTTGCGACTCGTTGGCGAGGCGGCGCAGTCGAGCGAGCCGTGGCGCCGCCCCCTCGCACTCCAGGTTGCAGCGAAGTGGGATCCGATCCGAGTCGCTACGATGAGTGGGTCGAAAGTTGCTGAGGCGGCACTCGATGCGTTTGCGCGAGCCGTTGAGGTGGCGCATCGGCCGTAGGGCGAACAACACGGAGGAGACGACGTGACGGATCCGTTCAAGGACTTCCTTGAGGAGCTCGAGCGCCGACGCAGTGGCGGAGCGGGCCCAACTGCGGACAACGCCAACGTGGACGGCGCTGACGAAGGCACCCCACCACCTTCGCGCCCTCGCGCCCGACGCCCCGCATCTGGCGGCGGCACCAACTTCACGCGGCCAAAGCTGAGCCTGCGTTCGCTCTTCTTCCCGATTCTCATCGGACTCTTCTTCATTGGCAGCCCGATCATCGGTCTGCTCACTGATGCGCGCTGGTTTGCGTCGCTCGGCGCAGGCGATCTCTTCTGGCAGCGACTGCAGATTCAAGGCAGCCTCTTTGCAGGGAGCACCCTTGCCGCGCTGATCTTCCTTCTCGGCATGATTGGGATCGCGTCACTGATTGCGCGACGCGGCGGTACGCCGCCGGCTGAGCCAAAGGAGCAGGTGGCGCGACCAGATCGCGAGCCGCTGGTTAATGAGCGAGGTCAGATTCGCGTGGACGGCATTGGCGATGCGCTCCGTGATCTCTTCAGTGCCAGCTCTGGTAGCGGCAGCACCGTTGCCGCAGTCGGGAGTGGCGTCTTGCGCATTGGCGCGCTGCTCGTTGCGCTCTTCATTGGCGCGCAGGTCGCTGCGAACTGGGAGACGATCAGCCTCTGGCAGAACGCGGTCTCCTTTGATCCGAGCGGCACACCCGTCGTTGACCCTATCTTCGGTCGCGACATCTCGTTCTACTTCTTCGAACTCCCCGTCTTGCGCCTTGCGCAGGGGATCGGCGTCACGCTGCTCCTTGCAGGAACACTCGCAGCGGCGCTCCGTTATCTCCCAGCAATTAGCGCTCGCGGGCTCGGGTTCGTCGGCACCCTGCCGCGCCTCCACCTCGCGCTGATGATCGGTGGCGTCTTGCTCGCCACGGCATACGGATATCAGCTGGACAAACTGGAGCTGGTCTACTCAAGCACTGGCGTGGCGACAGGCGTCTCATACGCAGATAACGCCGCGAAGCTCCCAGGGCTGGACATCCTCACGACGATCGCCGCGATCGCCGCCGCATTCTTGATTGGTGCCGCCCTGACGCGCACAGTCTGGCCACTCGCCCTCACCGCACTGGTCTGGTTCGGCGCCTCCGGCGTGCTCGGGGGTCTTTACCCTGAGTTTGTCCAGCGCTTCCAGGTTCTGCCGAACGAGTTCGCCCTTGAGGAGCCGTACATTGCCAATAACTTGAAGATGACGCGTCTCGCCTTCGGCCTTGATGGCTGGAGTGAGCTGCAGTACGACGGCGAGGCTACCCTCACCGCAGATTCGATCGCCACGGATGCTGAGACGTTTGCAGACGCCCGCCTTTGGGATTATCGACCGTTGCAGCAGACGCTCGATCAGCTACAGACCGTTCGTCAGTACTACAACTTTGCCGACGTGGATGTTGACCGCTACACCATTAATGGTGAGCAGCGACTCGTCATGCTCTCCGCACGTGAGCTGAATCCAGATCGCGCGCAACAGTCGGCAGCCTGGGTGAATCGCAGGATCACCTTCACCCACGGCATCGGCGTAGCGATGGTCCCCGTTGCCGAAGTTGGCTCCGGCGGTCTCCCACGTCTGATCATCCGTGACATCCCGCCCGTCTCTACAGATGGTGCACCTGTGGTCAGCGAACCGCGAATCTACTTCGGTGAACTTGATGACGACTGGGTCATTGTTGGCGCAAAGACTCCAGAGTTTGACTACCCAATCGGCGAAGGCGAGATTGATGCCGATGGTGTGGTCACCGGCGACGCCACCACAAGCTGGAGTGGCGAGAACGGCATCTCGCTCGGCACCCTTGCCGACCGGCTCCTCTTCGCGGCACGCCTCGGAGATCTCAACCTCTTGATCAGCGACCAGATCACCTCCGAGAGCCAGCTGCTCTGGCGGCGCACGGTTGGCGAACGGATCAGCGCGCTCGCGCCGTTCGTGAGCTGGGATCGCGACCCATACCTCGTCATCCGCGAAGATGGCGGACTCAGTTACATGGTGGACGGATACACCATGAGTAACCGATTCCCGAACGCGCAGTCGTTCGATCCTTCGCTCGCGCGCACCAGTTTCGGCCGACCAATTAACTACATCCGCAACAGCGTGAAGGCCACCCTCGACCTCTACACAGGCGAGACGAAGCTCTACGTTGCAGATGCGAGCGATCCGATCATTCGCGCCTGGAGCGGCGTCTTCCCAAGCCTCTTCCAGCCACTTGATGAGATGCCCGCCGATCTGCAGGCGCACCTTCGTGTCGGCGAAGAAGGATTCGATGTCACGACGCGCATGTACGCGCGCTATCACGTGACGGACCCGCAGACCTTCTACCGCCAGGACGACGTCTGGACGGTTCCAGAGGCTTCGGCCGGTTCGCAGTCACTCCCCGGCGAGGCCTACTACGTGCGCGTTCGACTCCCTGGCGAAGATGGAGCGGAGTTCGCGCTGATTCAGCCACTCGTTCCAACCAGCCGACCGAACATGATCGCCTGGGTTGCTGCGCGCAACGACAGCGACAAGTATGGCCAGGTGGTGAGCTACCGATTCCCGAAAGATACATCCGTCTTCGGTCCAGCGCAGGTGAACGCACGCATTGATGCCGACCCAATCATTGCCGCGCAGACCACGCTCTGGGATCAGTCGGGATCTACGGTGATTCGCGGCAACCTGATCGTCACGCCAGTGGGGAACAGCATCGTCTACCTGCAGCCGGTCTACCTGCAGTCAACCTCTAGTTCATTCCCAGAGTTCCAGAAGATTGTTGCCGCCACCTCCGACAAGGTCGTCTGGGGCGATTCACTCGCGCAGGCGCTCAACCTTCTGGTTGGCGGCGGCGTGGTTGATCCGGGTGGCGGAAGTGAGCCAACCGATGTCAGCGGACTTGTGACGCGCGCGTCGGAAATCTTTGCGCAGGCGCAAGAGGCGCTCCGCGCAGGAAACTTCTCGCTCTACGGTGATCGCATTGCAGAGTTGCAGCGCGTGCTTGACACGCTTGCTGAGCTGACGGCTGGAACAACTCCGTAAATGGACGTCCGCCCGCGGCCGGGCCTTCTTCAGCTGGCTGGTCGTGAGGCACCAGCGCTCTACGTCCTTGGTCTGCTCGCAAGCGTTGGCGGCGGCTCGCTTTTTTTTGCAGGGATCGCAGGGGCGGGGGACCTTGCACTCGCCATCAGCCTTCTTGTTCTCAGCCTTGGACTGATTGGACTGAGCGGTGCATCCGCACTGCAACGCTCCGTTGACACACCGGAGTGGAGCTGGCGCGGCCCTGGCCCAATGGCAGTCTTCTGGTCGGCGCTCCCACTCGCCATCCTCGCCCCTGGCCTGCTCCTCATCCTCTTCGTGCCATTTGGTGGATTTGCGCAGTTAGATGCCGCGTCGGCAACGCTCGCGATCGCGCTCAGCACGAACCTCGCCACAACCCTCGTCGTTGCCCTCATCGTGGTTGGGACCGGTGCGGCGCAGTGGCGCGAGATTGCAGGAGAGCACCGCATCGTTTCACCCAACCTCCCCGTCGCCGACCGGCGCGGCGGCGCACTCGGCGATGTTGCCTGGGGGCTCGCGCTCACGGTACCGATCGTGGTTGCGGCGGCGCTGTTCAGTACACTGCTGATTCAGAGCACGGGTGCGGTCCCAGACTCCCCGCTCCCGCCATCAGATGGCAGCCGCGCACTCCTGTTCAACTTGCTCAGTGCAGTGATCGTTGCGCCGATCGGCGAGGAGATCCTTTATCGCGGCGTGATCGCACAGGCGTGGGGTCGTCAGTCAGGCGCGCGTCGTGCGATTGTCTTCTCCGCGATCGTCTTCGCCTTTGCGCACACGCTCAATATCGGCGGCGAAAGCATCGGCGACGCGCTCGCCGTTGCTGGAGTCGCCTTCGCGATTCGACTCCCGCTCGGCCTCGCACTCGGATGGCTCTGGGTACGTCGTCGCTCACTCCTCGCCACGATCGTCTTGCACGCCGCGTATAACGCGGTGCTCGTTCTCGCCACCTTCGCGGCGTAACCTCACCCCCGCGCGGCCCACCCACATTTCCACACGCGGCGCGTACGCGTGCGCTACGCGGCGCGGCGCATAGTGGCGATGCCTTCGGTGGCGTAGCGGGAAAACGGCGGGCTCGCCGCGTCACCGGAGGCACCATATACAACCGGAGGTGAGTGTGACGATCGCAGAGAGCCCAAAAGCCAATACATCCAGCGGAGCGACGCATAGTGACGACAACCTCCTCACTGCGATCGAAGTGTTGGCAGGAATTACTGGACTTGCTGAACGTCTTCGTCACGCGTTGAAGGGTGAGCCGGAGCAGCTCTTTCACACGCGCATCGGCGCGCGACTGATTCGCGCAGGCGTGTCTGTGGAAGAGTCGGAACGCGTGCAGCAGGTAATGCAGGCACTCTCCACGGCGGCTTCGTGGTGGCCGGTGGGGCGTCAGCGTGTGCAGTCGCCAGCGGACCTTGCTGCGCTCGCTACGCCGCTGCTTGCGCGGCGCGAGCAGGAAGAACTTCACGTTGCTGTAGTTGACGGGCGTAACGGGCTGCTTGCGTTGCACCAGGTGTATGTAGGAACGGCGACGGGGACGAGCGTGCGCATCGCTGAGCTGCTCCGCCCAGTCGTAGATGGGGGTGGTGTCGGCTTTGCACTCGTGCACAACCATCCGAGCGGTGATCCGGAGCCATCGGAGGAGGACTTGCGGCTAACGGCGGAGGTGGTGGCCGCGGCACGACTGCTCGATCTTGAGTTCCTCGATCACCTTGTGATCGGGCACGGCCGCTGGGCGAGCATCCGTTCGCAGCGACCCACGATCTGGGCGACCACGGCGGCGCCAGACTAGCGGGAGGCTGGTGCTACCATCGCTCAATGCTCAACCGCCTCTACAGCCTCTTCTCCAACGATGTTGGGATCGACCTTGGCACGGCGAACACGCTCGTCCATGTGCATGGGAAAGGGATCGTCATCAGCGAGCCCTCTGTTGTTGCCGTTGAGGCGAAGTCGCGCAAGGTGATCGCCATTGGCGCTGAAGCGAAGCGCATGCTCGGCCGAACCCCAGCGAACATCGTTGCCATTCGACCGCTCCGCGACGGCGTCATCTCTGACGCAGCGGTGACGGAACAGATGATCAGCTACTACGTGCGTAAGGTGCACTCTGGCGGCTGGCTGGCTGCGCGACCGCGCATGATCATCGGCATTCCATCCGGCGTGACGGAAGTGGAGAAGCGCGCCGTGCGTGACGCGGCGTTGAAGGCGGGGGCACGATGGGTCCGTCTCGTTGAAGAGCCGATGGCCGCCGCGATCGGGGCAGGGCTCGCCATTGCTGAGCCATCCGGCAGCATGATTGTTGACATTGGCGGTGGCACCACAGAAGTTGCAGTGACGAGCCTCGGCGGCATCGTCACAGCGCGGAGCATTCGCATTGCTGGCGACGAGATGGACGAAAACATCGTTGCCTACGCTCGCCGCAAGTACAACATGCTCCTTGGCGAGCGCACCGCAGAGGACATCAAGATCGCGATCGGTTCGGCGCACTCTGGCGAGTGGGACGCGCAGCGCATCACTCTGCGCGGACGCGACCTCCTCACTGGCCTGCCACGTTCGGTTGAGGTTGGTGCGCCGCAGATTCGTGAAGCGCTTGAACCATCGCTCGTTGAGATCGTCAACGCGGTTCGTGACACTATTGAAGAGACGCCACCCGAGCTGGTGGCGGACATCATGGATCAGGGGATCGTTCTCGCCGGTGGTGGTGCGCTGCTGCTAGGAATTGAGATTCGACTCGCCGCCGAGACGAATATGCCGGTCCGCATTGCGGATGACCCGCTCACCTGCGTGGTGCGCGGCACGGGGATCATCCTGCAAGAGGTGGAGACGCTGGAGAAGCTGCTCGTACCAGAGACCTACCAGCGCCCACTTCGGTAGCGGTCTCTCATGCTCTTTCGTTCACGGCTTCGAACGGGGCGTCGCACAGGAGTCTCACTCGGCGGGCGTGGCACTCCAGCCCTGATTGTCCTTTCGCTGCTCCTCCTCCTCACCTCTAGCACCCCACCAAGCATTGCGGTGCGCGACGGCGCCTCCAGCGTGCTCCGTGTCGTAACAGAGCCGATCGCCGCGGTTGGGCGCGGCCTTGCTGTGATCGGCGCAGTTGCCGCTGACGTTCAGGCGCTTCGCACGCGTCTCGCCCTCACGCTGCAAGAGCGCGATGAGGCCGTCGCCTCCGCCGTGCGCGTGGCGAGCCTTGAACGAGAGATTACTGAACTGCAGGCGATCCTTGACCTTCGCTCGTCAATCTCGTTCAGCAGCATTGCGGTGCAGGTGGTGGCGCGAGACTTTGAGATTGGGAAACGGCTGGCCATCATCGATCGCGGGACGCGCGATGGGATCACTGAAGGCGACGTAGTGATCGGTGCGGGCGGGACGCTCGCTGGTCGCGTCATCTCAGTTACGGAGGGGAGCGCACAGGTGCGACTCATGAGTGACCCAGAGTTCACCGTCACGGCAGAGATCGCTACGACCGGAGCGATCGGCCTCCTTCATGGGCGGGGCGCAAACCCGCTCGTTTTTGATGACATTGATGCGCTCCGTGACGTGCCGGTTGGCGCCGAGGTCACCACCTCCGGGATTGAGCTCAGCTCTGCGCTTCGCTCCGCCTTCCCGCGCGGCCTCTCTATTGGCCGCGTTGTCACCGTGAGCGACCCTTCTGGCGCGGTGATCAAGAGTGCCGAGGTGAAGCCAATCCTAGAGTTAGATTCTGCGCGAACGCTGCTGGTGATCCTGAACTACGGCGGCGGTCTCCAGCTCCCAAGCGCGGCCCCCTAACTCGACCCCTTCGCCTTTCGCTCCATCTTCGCCTGGTAGGCGGCGATCACGCTCTTCGCGGGGCCATCGGCAACGATCTGCCCTCCCTCAAGCTCGATCGCTCGTGTACAGAACGATGCCGCAGAGTCAAGATCATGCGTCACGTACACCACCGCGCGCGCCCTCTTCATTAGGTCAAGGATTCGAGTTCTCGCCTTATCTCTAAATGAGGCGTCTCCAGTGGAGAGCACTTCGTCGACGAGTAAGACATCTGGGCTCACCGCAGTCGCAACGCTAAATCCGAGGCGTGCCCGCATGCCAGAGCTATACGTTCGGACTTCCGCGCTTGCAAAGTCGCCAATGTCAGCGAACTCCAGGATCTCTGGAACCCGCTTCTTCATAATGGAGGCAGGGATTCCAAGGAATGCGCCGACAAGAAGGATATTCTCTTCCGCGTTTAGTTCGTCATCAAAGCCCGCACCAATATGGAGCAGAGTTGAGATCGCTCCATACACGGCAACGCTCCCCTCATCTGGCTCAAGGATGCCGGCCAGCATTAAAAGCAGCGTGCTCTTCCCCGCACCGTTGGCACCGATCACTGCAACCGTCTCACCTTCTTGGATTTCAAGGTTGATATCCCTAAGCGCCCAAAAGTAGCCCTGAGCGTCTAGTCGAGAGGCCTTCGTCACAGATTTACGTAATGAGCGCTTCCGCTTGAGACGCATGTTGTAGCGGACCCCAGCCCCCTTGAGTGAGATTGGATGCGGCGCGCCCATCTAGAGAACCTTCGGGAAGGACGGCGCCATGCGGCGGAAGAGGTAGATGCTCACGAGCGTAAAGGGGATCGAGGCGAGTGCGACTCCTAAGAGCGCACCCCAGTCCGCAGATCGCCCTTCGTAAAAGATGTCGCGGTACGCAGTCAAGATCCAGGCCATTGGGTTGAGGTCAAGCAGGAGGCGCGCTGGAGGGCGTTGCTCAAGAATCTCCAAGACGCGGTCGTAGCTGAAGAGGGCTGGAGAGAGGTAGAAGGCAACCCGAAGGGTGTGCGTGAGGATGTTGCTGATGTCCCTAAAGAAGACGCTGAGTGCGCTAAAGAGAATCGCGAGTGGAAGCATCCAGAGGAGTTGCACAACTCCAATGAGCGGAAACGAGAAGACCCATGGCGTGAGCCGCTCGGGGTAGATGAGGTAGAGGCAGCAGAGCGGCAAGAGCCCAAAGAGGAAGCTGGCGCTACTTGCGGAGAGCGAGGCGATCGGGAGGACGATGTGTGGGAATGCGATCTGGCGCATCACCTTGTCCTTCACTCGGACCGAATTGGCAGCGCCGCCGAGCGCCATGCTAAGCCAGCGCCACGGGAGGATGGCAGAGAAGAGGAAGAGCGCAAAGGCTGGCTGTGGCCGATCTAACACCATGCCAACGAGGAAGTAGTAGATCGCAAGCTGGATCGCTGGGTCAAGGACGAGCCAGAGATTGCCGAGCAGGGAGTTGCCGCCATCTTGTCGGACCTTGGCAATCGTGAGGTAGAGGAGGAGGCGGCGTCGGTGAATCACGCTCTTGATCGTCTCGGCAATCGTCCCGACTGGGCCTTGTTTTGGGCGGCCCACGGTGAGGCGGAGTGATGCATTTGCCATTGTGGCGAGAGGATAGCATTCACCCCCTATACTGATCCCACGTGCCCCAAGTGTGAGGCAGCATGCCTGAAGGAGAGTTAATCCCGTGAATCCGATCGCAAAACTTCGCGCCAGTGCTGTAGCGCGGTATCACGCAACGGACAAATCCGTGCTCACCAACTTTGCCTTCTTTGGGGCCATTGCCCTCTCTACCCTGCTCCTCGCTGGCGTCTTGGCCGTGGGCTGGTGGAGTGATAACTACGCATCTGCAGTTGCGGTGAACGGCTCCTCAATTAGCGTAGGAGAGGCGAAGGCACGTGGCGAGATTGCAAACTTCCGCCTGAACCTTGAGGCTGCACGGATTAGGGCACGCGTCTCTGCCGGAACACTGACTAATGACCAAGGTAACGCGCTCCTACAGCAGCTTGACGATGCGGGGACGAACCTGAGCAGCCAGCTGACGTCAGACATGATTGATGCCCTTCTTGTTGCGCAACTTGCGACTGAAAAGAACGTCACGATTGATCAGGCTGCGGTCGATGCCGCATGGGCAGATGAGACAGCAACCCCTGAGCTGCGCCTCTTGCGCCGCATTTCGATCAAGGTTGCAAGCGACCCGAAAACTGGCGAACCCACGGAGAAAATGATTGCCGCCGCGCAGCAGAGGGCCGATGCGATCATTGCGGAGATCAAGTCCGGTGGCGACTTTGGAGCCATTGCGAAGCGAGAGTCGTCTGATTCCTATGCAGAAGAGGGTGGGCGGATTGGGTGGAGCACAAAGGCTGAGGATCCGCTGACGGACCCGGCCTACGCCGCCGCCTGGGCGCTCACCGCGGCTGGCCCAACCGAGGCGATCAGCCAGTCAGCTAGTCAGATGGCCATCTTCTACGTAGACCAGATTCGGCCTGCGCAGGCAGATCCAAACTTTGATTTAAGTGCAAGCGACGCAAAGATCAATATGGACCTCTACAAGAAGATGGTTGGTGAGCGTGCTCTGAGCGAGGCACTGAGCGAGGTGGTGACCGCCGAACTCCTGGTTGACCCAGTTGAGCAGCGCGACATCAGCTACATTGCAGTGCCAGTGCCACAGGGAAACAGCGAGGTTGAAGAGGTGCTTGTTCGCCACCTCCTGTACAGCCCGAATGACGACTCAGCAGGGGCCGCAGGCTTGGACACCACTGATCCAGCCTGGGCTGCCGCCGAGGCTGAGGCGAAGGCTGCCTACGAGAAGATTGCAGCTGGGATCTCTATGGAGTCACTTGCAGATCAGAGTGACGATACTGGCTCCGGTGCAAACGGCGGCCTGCTCGGCTGGGCGGCGAAGGGGAGCTACGTTCCTGCGTTTGAAGACGCCGTCTGGGCAGACGGCCTTCAGGTTGGCGATCTCCTTGGCCCGATCAAGACGGAGTTTGGTTATCACGTCATGCAGTTTGAGGGTCGCCGCGAGGGGATGACGCTCCGCATGGAGATTCTCGCCCAGGAGCTTGCCGGCGCATCCGTTGATTTTGATGCGCGTGCCGCAGAGGCGCTGAAGGAGTTTGAGGGGATGACCACAGACAACCTTGGCTTCACCTCCCGCTATTCGCTTAATGCGCAGATTGGTTCAGCTGCCTGGTTGCTCGCGGCAGGCGAAGTGAGCAGCGTGCAGACGCTCAATAGCCAGATGGTGATCTTCAAAATCAACGCGATTGAAGAGCGCGCCCTCACGGAAGAGCAGCAGGCGACGATCAAGACGAGCGGCTTCCTTGTCTGGCTCGACACGTATCGACAGACGGCGGAGATTGCCATCGACGGTAGCGTGGTCCAGGAGGCGGGGGGCTCACCAGCGCCGTGATGGCGCGCGGCGACCAACTCCCAGTGGAGTCACTGATTGCAACCGCGCGAACGGTTGCCCTGCACGTTGATCTGACTGGCGGATTCGCGGTCATCCCACTCACGGCGATCGCATCAACGGCGGCAGACCCGCGCCTCCCACTCTTCGTCACGCGAACCGCTGCGCGAGCAGAGGCGCGCGAAGGTGCCGCTGCCGAACTTCCAGGGAGGGGTGGTGGTGGCGTGGCGCTACTGGAGCGCCTCTACGGTGCGCAGCACCGCGTGACGCTCCTTCCATCAGGAGAGACCACCACGCTACAGAGCGTTACTGCTGACCAGTCCAGCGCATGGGAGGCGCTCCTTATCCCGCCACTCGCGCCGATTGAGGCGCTCGCTTCGCCGTGGGCGATGCCGTGGTTGAGCGCGCGACTGCGTGCGCCGGATGGCTGCCCGTGGGATCGCGAGCAGACGCACCTGACGCTAGCGAAGCACCTGATTGAAGAGGCGTGGGAGCTGCACGATGCGATTGAGGCGCAGGCGGCGGCGCCGAGCGCTGCGACGGACGCGGCGATGGCCGAAGAGCTCGGCGACGTCTATTTGCAGATCGTCCTCCACACACAGCTGGCGGCGGAGCGTGGCGCGTTCGACCTCACCGACGTGCAGGAGCGGCTCGCGAAGAAGATCATTCGCCGTCACCCGCACGTCTTTGGCGAGGGAACGGCAGAGACGAGCCGAGAGGTGCAGCGCGCCTGGGAGTCGGTGAAGGCGGAGGAGCGCGCCGAACGCGGCGACACAAGCCCAAAGAGCAAGAGCGCGCTGAGCGGCGTCAGCCGTGGGCTGCCGGCACTGTCGGCGAGTCGCGAACTACAGGATCGCGCGAGCGCGATGGGCTACGACTGGCCAACGCTGGACGGCGTGCGCGAGAAGTTCACCGAAGAGATCGAGGAGCTAACTGAGGCACTAGCGGCGGCGGGGAACCCGGACAGCATCACGGGGCGCAGTGCAACGAGCGCTGCGACGCTGGCTGCGGCGCAAGACGAGCTCGGCGACGTGATGGCGGTGCTGGTGAACCTTGGACGCCGCAGCGGGATTGACGCGGAGGCGGCGCTCCGTGGGGCGAACGAGAAGTTCCGCCGCCGCTTCGGCGAGGTGGAGCGGCGCGCCGCCGAGCGCAAGATCGACCTGAAAACGGCAGACTTCGCCACATTAGATACGCTCTGGGACGAGGCGAAGGCCGCCGAGCGCGCCGGCGCGTTGGATTCGAAGAGTTGAAGGGGAGATCCTGATGAGCATCGGAAGCGCAAGCGGCCCACGTGGTGATGGACGCGCACCAGATCAGATGCGCGCGCTGAGCGCGGAGCTCGGCGTTCAGAAGTGGGCTGAAGGTTCGGCGATCATCACCGTAGGCAACACTGTGGTGATCTGCTCTGCCAGCGTTGAGGATCGCGTCCCGCCGCACCTGCGCGGCAAGGGAACCGGCTGGATCACCGCCGAATACAGCATGCTTCCGCGCGCAACCAACACCAGATCAGATCGCGAAGCGGTACGCGGCAAGCTCGGCGGACGCACCCATGAGATTCAGCGCCTAATCGGCCGATCGCTTCGCCAGGCCGTAGACCTGACCAAGCTCGGCGAGCGATCCATCTTGATCGACTGCGACGTGCTGGTAGCGGACGGCGGAACGCGCTGCGCCAGCATCACCGGCGGCTGGATTGCGCTGGCGATCGCCATGCGCGCGAAGAAGCTTGATAAGTTCCTGACGCGCAACATCGCCGCCGTCTCGGTTGGCATTGTTGACGGACGCCCGGTGCTCGACCTTCCATACGAAGAGGACAGCCGTGCCGATGTGGATCTCAACGTTGTCGCCACGGAGGGTGGTCACTATGTAGAGCTGCAGGGGACGGCGGAGCAGGAGCCGTTCGATCGCGCCTCACTTGACGCAATGCTCGCCTTGGCTGACAAGGGGATCGCCGAACTGATCGCCTTCCAACGCGCCACTGTCGACAGCGCGCGATAAGGCGCGCAGTCGCCACAAATACAGGTCGGCCGCACTATGCGCACGCTCCTTGTTGCAACAGGGTCGAAGCATAAGCTCACCGAACTGCAGCGACTCTTCGGTGGGCTTCCCCTTACCCTCATCACAATCGCTGACTTGGGGATCAGCGACGAAGCGCCAGAAGACGGCGCAACCTTTGAGGAGAATGCCGTGCAGAAGGCGCGCTTCTACGCTGCGCAGAGCGGTCACTGGACGCTGGCTGACGACTCTGGTCTCGAGGTGGATGCGCTGAACGGCGCACCTGGCGTCTACACGCGCCGCTACGCCGGAGCAGATGCAACCGATCTGCAGAACTACGAGAAGCTGCTCGGCGCGCTGAGCGGGCTCCCGCGCGCGCAACGCGGCGCACGATTCGTCTGTTGCATGGCGCTCGTTGACCCGTCGCTCCCCAGCAGCGAGCCGCCGCGCATCTTCCGCGGCGAGCGGCGTGGCGAGATCACTGAAGAGCCGCGCGGCGCTGGTGGATTTGGCTACGACCCGGTCTTTGAAGTTGATGGCCGCACCATGGCCGAGCGTTCACCAGAAGAGAAGGATCAGCTCAGCCATCGCGGCCAGGCAGCGGCGCTCGTTGCGGCGGCACTACGCGCCGAACTGCTCGGCTAAGAGTTACCGAGACCTGTTACGGCGCAGGCGTCGCACTTTCGGAGGCACTCGGCTCCGCACTCGGATCACCGCTCAGCTCCTCACTTGGTGCTGAGGTTGGGTCTGGTGATGGGATATATGACGGCGCGGCGACGTTCGCATTGCAGGTGGCGAGTGCCTGGTATGGGCCAGCAGGAAGTGGCGTCTTGACGGGCGTTGGCGTTGCGCTGGCGCCAGCAGATGGCGATGGAAGTGGAAGTGACTCTTTCCCAAGTGCTGGCTCCCCCTTCGCCACTGGCCAGCCGTATGGGCGAGTTCCGGGTGTTGGGAAGAGTCGTGCGCCGAGTTGGAGCGCGCGTTTCGCGTTGAAGAAGACGACGGAGCCATACGCGCTCGGCTCATCGGCGCGGCGGTAGCGGAGGAGTCCGTCGCCTGCGCGCATCTGCGCGCTCACCACGCGCGACGTATCAAACGCCTGCGCTCCCTCAGCGAGCGTTGGGAGGAGCGCCTGGTTGAGGTCGGTGCGGACGCCGTCGCCGAGTGCTGTGAGGAGGGCGAGTCCGTTACTCAAGATGTTGCCACTTGCGGCGAGCTGATTGCGGATCCCAACGAGGAGCTCCTGCTGACGGCCACCACGATTAAAGTCATCAGTTCCTGCAGCCTTGCGCACGCGCGCGTAGGCGAGCGCGCAATCGCCATTCAGGTGCCAGTTCCCTTTCGGTAGCGTCACGCCGCGGAAATCACCAGTGCGATACGACGGATCAAAGATGGATCGCCGGATGTTCACATCAACACCGCCGATGTCGTTAATCAGCTGGCGGAAGGTTGGAATCACGATCACGGCCGTTGCATCAATCGTGATGCCGAACATCGCGCCGAGCGCCTTTCTCAATGCAACGGCCGGCCCCTCTGGGAAGAGCGTCTTGTTGCGCTGCGCAGATGGCCAGAGTGAGTTGATCTTTGGCTCCCAGACGTCGCCGTTCCCCATGGGCACGTTGACGATGTCGCGCGGGATCGAGATGGTGCTGACCCAGCCACCGACGCGATCCCAGCTGGCGATGATCATTGAATCTGTATTAAACGAGGTGCGCTGTCCCATGGCGTCGGCGCCAACCAAGAGGATGGTGAATCGGTCACCGATTGGCGGCGGAGTTGGTGTTGGTCCACTCGAATTGCCAGGCGCGGCAGACTCGAAGCCAGAGAAGACATCATCCACGGTGCTGCCAGCGCGTGAAGTGATCAGCGCGGCGCCAGCGTGTGGCGCGGCGGAGATGAGGAGTGCCAGGGCGAGGAGGAGCGGAACGCCACCACGCAGCTCGCCGCTGCGCACTTCGGCGCCGCGCGCCGCATGCAGCACCACCGCGGCGCGCCACGGAATCATCAGCAAGAGAAGGAGTGTCAGCTGCGCCAGGCGACCCGGTGCTGCGAACGTTGCGGCGTAACTGACCAGGCCAACGCTCGCAGCGTTCAGCAGGACGATCAGTGCGATGAGGAGGAGGGGGGAGACGGCAAAGAGTGCGGCACGGCGCTGGCCGCGCAGGAGTTGGCCGAGCCCCGGGATCAGTGCCGAGGCGTAGGCGGCGCCGAGTGGCCCACGAAGGAGTGAGAGGTGAGATCGTGGAGGCATGGCGCTGATGATGCCACCATCAGGGGCTTCACGCCGCGGCACGCTAGGATGGCGCGACGGGGCGTAGCGCAGCTTGGTAGCGCGCCTGCTTTGGGAGCAGGAGGCCGTGGGTTCGAATCCCCCCGCCCCGACCACGCGCCACGCGCGCTGGAACCAGACGCAGCCTCCGCGCGTTACGTAAGAGGGCGAACACTTCGCTAGGTCAATCAAACGAGGTGCAGCATGCGAGTTAGACGAATTGGTGGGTTTGGAGCGCTGATTGCGGTTGTGCTGATCTTCGCCGGCGCCCTCCCAGTTCGGGCCCATGGTGAAGGGAGCATCGTGCTGCCGATTGACACCCCTGCGGAGGCCCATGAGGCGGTGCTCGCTACCGGAGCGCCGTTTGATGACTTCGTCTTCTTGGACGGCGGCCTGATCGGCGCATCGCAATACTTTGAAGTGAAGGGCGACCCAGGGAGCGGTGCAACTTGGGTGGTCACGTACATCCATGGCTGGGGTGACTGTCAGGCTGGCTGCATCAGCCGCCACACGTTTGTTTACCTTGTAGACCCGGTGACAGGTGACGCGACGTTTGATCGACAAGAAGGAGATGCACTTCCAGCCGACGCACCTGAGTCGTTGAGATTCATTGAGGCACTCGGCGGCGTACCTGGTGGCGTTCTGCCAATTAGCGACGTGATCCCGGGAGCTTCAGGCGCGCCAGGGACGGACGACCCCGATTGGGGCGCAATGTACGAGCAGTGGTACGAAGATTTCATCGCGGGCCTTGAACCGTGTGCACCAGACGTTGACCCCGCCGATCCGATGGTGGTGACCTGCCTCCTTCCAGATGGAAGTGTTGCTGGGCCGATGCCGCTCTTTGCGCCAGCTCCAGGGCCTGGACCTGTTGATGACGGTGAGGGGCACGGTGGCGACGGATGGGTGCATGAACTACCGAAGATCATCCTTGCGGTGTTGCTCGCCTGGGTTGGCGGCGCGGCGCTCGTTGGCTGGAGGAAGTCGCGCGCGAACTCGTAATCAGGAGCGCGGTGTACACGCGCGCGCGGTTACGGCGTTGCGGTGCCCCACTCGTAGTTCTGCTTGAGGATGCGCAGATAGACGAACGTCTCTGTCTCAAGGACGCCCTCAATCGCGCGAAGTCGCTCAGTGAGGAAGGTGAGTAGCGCATCGTTGTCTTCACAGACAACTTCAATAAGTAAGTCGTACGCGCCAGCAACCACTACGCAGTAGCTCACCTCTGGGAGCGCCTCGAGTGCGGCGGCGGTGGCCAAGAGTGCGGCGGGGGTGCAGCGCACGCCGATCATCGCCATCAGTGGGTAGCCAACCTTCAGCGGATCTGCCACGGCGATCACCTTGAGTGCGCCGCGATCGACGAGCGATTTGTAGCGGGCGCGGATGGTGGACTCTGGGACGGCGAACGCGGTGGCGATTTCGGTGAACGGGCGACGGCCGTCAACCTGGAGCACTTCCATGAGACGACGATCAAGCTCGTCGAGCCCGGCGCGTTCCTGACCTTTCGCCACATCTCCTCCAGCGTGAGCGGATCTGCCGCTCGCCTCGCCTCGACCGCATGTCCAAGCGGAGCGAAGGCTACCATCAGCAGGTGATCAGAGGACCACTCACCGTAGTTCGTGCCCTCTTGGCGAACGTGCAGTTCGCCATGGTCCAGATCGCCGCGATCGCCCTGGCGGCGAGCGTGGGGGTGGCGCTGAAGCAGCTCCCGGATTACGCGCTCCTCAGCGCCTCCGACTACGCGCTGGAGATGGGGAAGCTCCGCGCCGCCTACGCGCCAACCCTTGGGCCGCTCACCGACCTCTTTGAGCGGCTCGGCTTCTTCCGCATCTTCACGGCGCCCTGGTTCTCTGCGCTGCTCGTCTTGCTGACTGTCTCCATCGTTGTCTGCACGCTGGATCGCTTACCGAAGATTCGCGCGGTGACGGCGCGCAGTCGTGTGGAGCAGCCGAGCGCCTTCTTTGACGCGTCACTCCCTGGACGCGGTGAGATTGTACTTGCGGCGCCAGTCGGTCCACAGCAGGTGGATAACGCGGCGGAGCGAGTTGCGCGCGAGATGCGCGCCGCCGGCTGGGATGCGCAGTTTGTCACCGATCCTGAGAACACGAGCGGAAGAATCATTCATGGCGATAAGTTCCGTCGCTCGTATCGATTCACGCTGGTGATGCACACAGGACTCGTGTTGCTACTGATTGGCGCTGCACTCTCTGGGATACTTGGGTACACGCAGGGGATTCTACTGACGAACGGTGAGGCGCTCCCTGTTGGCAAGATTGGATCAGAGGGCGGCCTGGTGATTCAGAACCGTGGCTTTAGCGCGCCGCGCACGGAGACTGGTGCGTTCGCCGACTTTGCAACGGACCTTGCCGTCTATCAGGATGGCGTGGAGGTTGCACAGCAGATCGTGCGTGTGAACACGCCACTCATGTATGACGGGTGGAGCTTCCATCAGAACTTCTTCGGGCCATCTGCGGCGCTCGAGATCACGAGCGCTACGGGAGATCTGCTCTGGTCTGGCGAGGCGCCGTTCACCGCAACAGTGGAAGGGGCGCCGTATGCAACGCTGCCGATCCCTGGGAGTAGCGCGGGGGTTGAGCTGCTGTTGCAGCGCGACGCCGCCGGCGCCCCAGCAGTCCTGGTCGTCGCGAGTGAGCCGGTGAGTGCGGGGAGTAGTGAGCTGCGCACCCTCTTCGTCTCGGTCTTGGCGCCAGGCGAGACGGCGAGTGCGCCAGGTGCGAACTTCAGCGTGCGCCTCAACAACCTGAGCTCTTACACGGGGATCATTGCGCGGCGCGATCCGGCGGCGCTGATCGTCTGGCTCGCCGCGGCGCTGATCATCATCGGCCTTACGCTAACGCTGCGCCGACCACGCGCGCGACTCTGGATCCGCATCCGGCCAAGCCGGGGGCATGCCGAGGCGGCGCTGCTGCTGGAGCGCGGCGCGCGGGCGGAGCAGGCGGCGCCACTGCTGCGCCGCATTGCGGCAACGCTGAGCGCGCCAGGCGACGACGCCCGTACAGTATCCGCCTGATGGCATCACTGCGCGAACTCATCCAGACGCTCCTCCCAACGGCGGAGCCACTGGTGGACGCGCGCACTGAAGCGATGGCGCGCACTGTCACCTGGGTGCGACTTCTACGGACGAGGTTGCCGGCGTTTGATGGCATGGATGCGGGTGATCTTGCGCTCATTCCGCTCAACACGTTGCGCGCGGTGGCGCCAGACGAGGCGGCGCGACGCGAAATGGTGGAGTACCTTGCCGATCACAACGCCACGGGCATCCTCGCGATTACATCCGAAGGAGCAAATAAGGATGAAGACGCGGCGCTGAAGCACCTCGTTACCGCGGCGGCGGTGACGCGACTCCCATGCCTCTTGGTGCGCGGTGCGGATCCGGCGCAGCTGGAGCGCAGCTTGATTGGCGCGGTGGTGAATCGGCGCGCCGAGTTGGAGCGGCAAGCGGTGGCGTTGGAGCGACAGATCGCCGCACTCGCGTTAGATGGGCAAGGCTTGGATGCGCTGATCGGCGCACTCGCCGCATTCATTGGCCGCGCGGTGGCGCTGGAGGCGCGCGGTGGCGCGTCGCTCGCCGTGGTGGCGCCGGCCGGTCTCCCAGGAAGCGCCGCCGCGGCGAAGGCGGTCTCGCGCTACTTAGGGAAGCATCGCGCCGAAGGGCAGCGCATCCCACTCCCCGCCGTCCCTGGCGCGCCTGACACGGAGCGACACGGCGACGGCGAGCGCGCAGAGGACGAAGAGTCGCCACTCAGCGATGACGCGGATGAGCGACCAGGCTCCATTGTGCTGCTCGGCGATGAGCCGGTCGGCGAGCGTGACCGCATTGCCTGTGAGCGCGTGGCGCCACTATTGGCGTTAGAAATTGTCCGCGTGGCGGCGGAGCTGCCGGCGAATGCTGGACGCGGAGAGACGCGGACGCTTCCCGTTGAAGGGCCGCCATGGGTGGCGATTGCGGCGCGCCAACCGCGACCGCATGAGGCAGATGTTCCAGCGCTACGACGTGAGCTGCGACTCCTCGCCGGCCCGCGCCGCTTCATGTTGCGCGGCAGCAACGAGTCACTCGAGGTGCGCATCATCGCGGTTGCGGACGCGTCAGATCCTGGCGCGCAAGAGATCGCCAAGAAGATCGCTAAGCGACTCGTGCGGCCAGTTGCCGTCTCGAAGCCGTTCGCTGATCCCGCGGCGCGTCCTGCGGCAGAGGCGGAGGCACGCGACGCGCTGGAATCGCTTGAGCGCCGCGTGGGCGGCCGGAGCGGGAGTGGCGGCGCACAGGTGGTGCGCGCCGATCTCCTCCCCGCACATCGACTTCTTGGCGCCGTCACCGCCATTCCAGATGGTCGCCGTCAGGCGTTGGCGCTGCTCGAGCCGCTCCTTAATGGCACCCCCGCCGCACGGAAGCAGCGCATCGCCACCCTGCGCGCCGTTCTGGACACACCAGGCGCCGCAGAGGCGAGCAGTTCGCTCGGCGTGCACCGCAACACCACCGCGTATCGCGTCAAGCGCATTGAAGAGCTGACCGGCTGGGACCTTCGCGAGGCGGATCTCCGTCTCGCCCTCTCGCTAGCGCTGCGCATTCTTGATGCCGAGGGGGGGCCAGAGGCGACCTCGTAGCGTTGGGCGCTTCTTCGCTGCGCCGCTACTATGTCTGCATGCAGCCGACACGAGTCCGTGAAGGACGTACGCGCCGCGCGCTGATCGCGCTCCTTGTGGGGGCGACCCTGCTCCTCCCAGCAACCCTTGCACCTTCCAGCACAGCCGCCGCGGAGACGCCCGTCTCGTGCACCGCCTGGGACTCGCTGATCACCCCGCCAAAGACCATTCGCGTCCTGCGCACGCGCACGGGTTTGGTTGAGGTGGTGGCGTTTAAGACCTATGTCTACCGAACGCATGTGGCGGAGTTTTGGTCCGAGTATTTGAGCGAGTCGTATTCGGACGCGCTCCTTGGCGCGGGTGCTGTGGCGATCAAGCAGAATGCCTGGTCCTGGACGATGAACGAGCGCAACTGGTGGAGCGTCTCGAGCTACACCAGCAAAGAGGCAGGCTGGGTTCGTGATGACTACGCCGACGACAATCAGCTCAATGGTTCTGCGGGCAATGAGAGTTGGAGCCGTCAGCGACGCGCGGATGAGAATGCGGCGATCGCGCTGCGGATGAGGATTCGTCTTGGCGCCGACATTGAGGATGACGGCATCGGGGGCCTTGAGTGGGATAGCGAGAGCTCTACGTATACGGCACCACTTGAGGTGCTGGATGAAAACGGTGACGCTGAGCCGATTAAAAAGAAGTCAAAGCGCAGCTGCTTTGACGTGGTGGACCATCCGTCCATGAACCAGTACTACTCGCGTGGCGGCATCTATGAGCCGGGCTACAGCAGTGGGAGCCAGAACAACGCGCGCTACAACGCCGCGGTGGATGCTACGTGGGGAATGACGATGCAGCGCTTCTATCCTGTGTCAGGTGAATGGCGATTCTGGCGCCCAGGATTCTACGGCAGCTTCACGGTGAACCGCGACTGCATGGTGCCACCAGTGCCTGGCGATATGAATGTGCAGATGCGGCACCCATCACAGCCGAGCCACTGGCGCGGCTGGTCGTTCTTCCCAGTCAATGCTGACGACTGTGCACGCACGCGCAACCTCTCCGT
>CALMIH010000164.1 GCA_937864085.1 uncultured Chloroflexota bacterium | reverse complement strand
TCGGTAGCCCCAGTCGCTCCGGTCGCGCCAGTCGGCTGCTTCCCCGCCGGCCAGTAGAGTTCCTTATGAATCGCCTCCTCAGGAAGTCCATACGCGCGGAGCTTCAGCTCCGCCGCAACAATCATCTCGGGGTTGCCACAGAGGTAGGCGACCGCACCGGCTGGGTCAACACCGAGATCCTTCAGTGCTGACTGGATTACCGTCTCTACGCGTCCTGTTCGTCCGGTCCACCCTGCGTTCGCAGGATCGTTCGGACGAGAGATTGATGGCACGTAGGTGGCTGGATACTCGCCGCTCGCGTTCCAGCCATTCAGCAGTTCGGCGTAGCCGATATCTGCGACGTAGCTCACCCCGTTCAGGTAGATCGCTCGACGTGGTCGACCATCGGCGAGCAGCGTGCGTGCCATGGAGACGAATGGGGCAATGCCGGTTCCGGACGAGATGAAGAGATGGATGCGGTCGTCATCTGGTTGAAGGGTGAACTTCCCCTTCGGTGCGAGGACGCGGAGTCCATGCCCAACTGGAAGCGCAAAGGCGAGTGGCGTGAATGCGCCACCACGAACGAGTCGGAGATAGAGTTCGTAGCCGCCGGTCAGGTCGCGTGCGGATGATGCGATCGAGTAGGGGCGCTGCATCCACTTCTCGCCAACCTTCACGCCGATCGTGACGTACTGTCCCGGTTCAAATGGCGCTGGTGTGCCCGTTGGCTTAATCCAGACACGCGCGAGGGTGTCGGTGTCATCGATGCGGGCGGCGAGCGTCGCGTTGTAGCCAGGGTCCTGCGCGAGGATGCCGAGCGACGCTGGATCTGAGCTGCTACCGCTCATCGCTACCTCCGCTACACGACCCGCGCGCCTTTACGTGGCGCCTCCCGTTGAGTGTAGGGGAGCCCCCGCGTGCTCGCCGCGCGCCAGCCAGCGCCACTCGGGCCCACCCAGCGGCGGCTGTTGACGATGGGGGGTGCGGGTGGCATCCTTCCGCGGATAGGACTTGACACCCACGGGCAGCCGCTTTGCCCGCCACCGCAGCCCTTTGAGGAGGTCAGCCAGCCGATGGCTTCAGGGAGCGTCGCCGAAGTCAAGAGTCGACTCGCCGTCGCCGACGTGGTCGGCGAGACGGTCCAACTGCGCAAGGCTGGAACCACCTTTAAGGGCCTCTGCCCATTCCACGGGGAGAAGACGCCATCGTTTGTCGTGACGCCGGCGCGCGATTCGTGGAAGTGCTTCGGCTGCGGGAAGGGGGGCGACATCTTCACCTTCGTCATGGAGCGCGACAACCTCCCATTCGGCGAGGCGCTCACACTCCTCGCCGCCAAGGCGGGCGTCGTTCTAGATGAGCGGAGCCGCGCAGAGGATGTGCGCCGCACTCGACTGCGCGAAGTACTCGAAGGCGCCGTCAGCTTCTATCACGCCATCCTTCTCTCGCACGACCTAGGGAAGCCGGCGCTCGAGTATCTGCACAGTCGCGGTTTCACCGATGCAACGATTGAGTCGCAGCGCATCGGTTGGGCACCAGAGTCGTGGGACGCCTGCTCCAAGGCACTCGCCGCAAAGCGCGGCGCAACACCAGAGGAGCTTGACGCCGTTGGGCTGACAACAGATCGTGGTGGCGGTCGTGGCGCCTACGATCGATTCCGCGCGCGGATCATCTTCCCGATTCGCGATGCGAACGGGAAGATCACTGGGCTCGGTGGGCGACTCCTCCCTGTTGACGACACGCGTGGCGATCATGGCCCGAAGTATCTGAACAGCGCCGCAACGCCACTCTTTGATAAGTCGCGCACCCTTTATCTGATTGACAAGGCGAAGGCGGCGATTCGTAAGAGCGGCACCGCCGTGCTGGTTGAGGGATACACCGATGCGCTGATGGCACATCAGTCAGGCTTTGAGAATGTCGTCGCCAGCATGGGGACGGCGCTTACCCCAGCACAGGTGGCGCTCCTGCTGCGTTACGGCTCAAAAATCGTCCTCGCCTATGACGTTGATGCCGCCGGCGCAAAGGCGGGCGCCTTTGGGGCAACAGAACTCCTTCGCCTTGTGACTGAACTCGCCGGCGTTGCTGATGGCCCGTCACTCGTTGATGTTGGGATCGTGAAGCTTCCTGACGGGAAGGACCCTGACGAAGTGGTACGCGATGAGCCTGACCTCTGGCGTGCCGCCGTTGAGCGACCGATCCCCGTTGTTGAATACCTGATTGAAGAGGCGGCGAGCGCGCACGACCTGCGCGATCTCGGTGGACGGAAGCGTGCCGTTGACGCGATTAAGCCAACGCTGCGCATCCTGCGCGACCCAGTGATTCGCGACGGCTACGCCGCCGCCGCCGCGCGGAGGATCGGCGTGGACGAATCTACGATCCGTGAGGCGATCCGCCGCCCTGGCGGAGATGCCCCAACGTCACTTCAGGACGGGAAGATCTCGGCCGACAGCGTGCGCGCCGCCGACCTTGAAGGGGACCTTGGCGCCATCCTGGCTGGGGTTTCGCCCCCTGAGGCTGAACTGCTACGCCTCCTCCTCCTCGCGCCTACGGAGCGTCTGCGGGTCCGTGAGACACTAGGGGACGAACTCTTCTCTAGCGGGCTTGCCCGCTCGCTCTGGCACGGCCTTCGCGCCGGGCTGGACGCGACGTTGGAGGCTGGGGGAGCCCCCACTTCGCTCGAACAACTTCCGGCGGCGATCCAGGGTGAAGAGCGACGGCTCGCACAGGCGCTGCTCGCACGCGACGGGCAGCCGGTAAGCGTTGAACGAGTGCGGATCGGTATTGATCAGACGGCGTTGCGACTCGAGGCGGACCGACTCGATGAGGCGATGGCCTGGTCGCGTTCGGAGATCGCAGAGGCGGAACGCGCAACGGACGCGCCGCGCGTCCGTGAACTTATGGAGCGAGAGCGTGATCTCGGTGTAAAGCGAAAGGTCTTGGATCGGCGGCTGATGGCCTCCGGCGTGATGACAGCAGGGAAGGGGGGCCTACGATGACCGCAAAGAAGCCAGCTCCAGTCGCGAAGCCCGTCGCAGCAGCGAAGCTTGTGGCGAAACCTGCCGCCACTAAGTCTGCCGCGAAGCCCGCCGCGAAGCCCGCCGCAACAAAGGCTCCAGCGAAGAAGGCGGCTCCGTCGAAGCTTCCGCAGAAGACAGCAGCGCTCGTCAAAAAGGCTGCACCAGCAAAGGTCGCGGCGAAGAAGGCCGTCCCAGTGAAGGCCGCTGCAAAACCAGCAGCTAAGTCAGCAGCAAAGCCAGCAGTAAAGCCGAAAGGGAAGGTCACCCCAAAGCC
>CALMIH010000163.1 GCA_937864085.1 uncultured Chloroflexota bacterium | reverse complement strand
CCCCCCCCAACGCTATGGTTCAGCAGTAGTTGACGGGAGAGAGGGGGTGCCTAATGCCTGATCTGAGTGGACTGAACGATCTGCTGCTGGCACTCGCCCTCGGCGTTGTACAGGGGCTCACCGAGTTCTTCCCGATCTCTTCATCTGCGCACCTCTACGCGATCCCGTATCTCTTCTCCATCAACGACCCACTGCTCGCCTCGCGCGCCTTCGGCGCTGTGTTGCACCTTGGCACGCTCGCCGCGGTGCTCGTTGCACTTCGGAGTGATGTGATGCGACTGCTTAGCTGTGCGCTCGCACCGATCCTCTCGCTCGGTCGCCGTCGCGGTGATTCGGCTGATGAGCGGCTCATCATTGCAATCCTGGTCGGCACGATCCCCGCAGTTATCTTTGGACTCTTCGCGGGAGATTTTCTTGACACGACCGTTCGCACCCCACTCGTTGTTGCGGCCGCTGTCCTCGCCGGTGCGGCACTGCTCTGGGTTGCCGATCGCGCGCATTCACTGCAGCGTCCGCTCACCGGCATCGCAGCGCTCGACGGCGTCGTCATCGGCCTCACACAGGCGCTAGCACTCATCCCTGGAATCAGCCGCTCTGGTGCAACGATCAGTGCTGGGCTCCTGCTCGGCTTTAGTCGAGATGCTGCGGCGCGGATCAGCTTCTTGATGGGAATCCCCGCCATTGCGGGCGCTGGAGTCCTTGAGCTTCGATCACTGCTTCAGGAGGGTGGCGACATCCAGCAGGCGGCCCCACTCCTTCTTGTTGGCCTTCTCGCGTCATTCTTCAGCGGCCTCGTTGCGATTCGGCTCCTGATCCGCCTGCTGAGTGGCGGAAAGCTCTGGAGCTTTGCGATCTATCGTGTGGGCTTTGCGCTGCTGCTCGTTGCGGTTGCACTGCTGCGCGGCGAGATTTAGTGCGGTACGTGGCGGGGACGGGCGAGCGACGATGGATCTAGGGAAGGATCTGCGACACCGTGCACTGCGCGACCTTGTGGCGCGCCGCGCGATTCGGACGCAGCGTGAACTCGTCTCTGCGCTGAAGTCGCAAGGAATCCCCGCAACGCAGGCAACGGTGAGCCGCGACATCACTGAGCTCGGCCTCACCAAGGTGGATCGGGGCGGATCTCTCGCCTATGCACTCCCTGCTGGCGGGAGTGTGGAGCAGGTCGCTGAGGCGCGGCTCTCCGCACTCCTCGCCGATGCGCCGTTGGAGATCGCAACTGCAGGGGCGATCCTGGTGCTGAAGACGCTCCCGGGGAGCGCGCACGCGATCGCCGCCTCACTCGATCGTCTCCGCCTCCCTGAGGTGGTTGGGACGGTGGCGGGGGATGACACCCTCTTTGTGGCGGTGAACGATCAGGCGGCCCTGCGCGCGCTTCGTGCGCGATTTCGTACCCTCGCTGCCCAGAAGGGGCACGGCGCAGACGAGCGCTAGGATTCGCTCATGTATTGGGCAGACGAACTCGCCGAACGCGTCTCCGGACCCCAGGTGGTCAACGACTCTAAGACGCCGTCCGGCACCGTCCATGTGGGGAGCCTCCGCGGCCCCGTTGTCCATGACGTGATCGCGCGCGCGCTGCGCGCACGTGGCGTCCCGGTGGAGTTCCGTTACGGCGTGGAGGACATGGACGCCATGGATGCACAGGCGCTCCTCACCCCTGACGCCGTAGAGAAGTACATGGGGGTGCCACTCTCCCGCGTCCCTGCGCCGGATGGCTCAACGGCGAAGAACTACGCGCGTCACTTTGTTGAGACGCTCTTCTTCCCCACCTTCGCGCGACTCGGCATTCGTCCAGAGTTCTACTGGCTCTCCGAGATCTATCCAACGGGGAAGATGGACTCATTCATGCGCACCGCACTCGACAAAGCGCAGATCATTCGCGATCTCTATATCCGCGTCAGCAACGTGGAGCGCCCAGCCGGCTGGCTCCCCGTCCAGGTGATCTGCGAAGCGTGTGGTCGCCTTGGAACAACACTCGCCGACGACTGGGATGGAAGCACGGTGCACTACCGCTGCCTCCCCGATTACGTGAAGTGGGCAACAGGCTGTGGTCATGAGGGGCGCGTGGCACCGTTCGGTGGCGCCGCGAAGATGCCATTCAATGTGGAGTGGGCGGCGAAGTGGTCGCTGATGGGGATCACGATTGAAGGGTGCGGCAAGGACCTCTCAACGAAGGGTGGCTCACGCGATCGCAGCGAGGCGGTCTCACGCGAGGTCTTTGATCGCGAGCCGCCGATCAACGTGATGTACGAGTTCCTCAATGTGGGCGGAAAGAAGATGTCTACCTCCAAGGGGCACGGCGCTGCGGCACATGCGGTCGCGGAGTCAATCCCACCGAGCGCGCTGCGCTTCCTCTTCCTGCGCCCACGCCCGAACCAGGCGATCGACTTTGACCCATCTGGCACCGATGCGATTCCGCGACTGATGGACGAGTACGACCGCATCAGCACTGCGACGGCGGGGAAGCCGGTGCGTGGCGAGCTCCCAACCGATCACGATCGGATGCACTTCTATAGCCAGGTTGCGGATGTTGATGCCGCAGGGGCTGCAACCGCTGCGGCGGCCTGGCGTCCAGCCTTTGGCCAGCTCTCGCTGCTGCTGCAACTCCCGGGCGTTGATGCGCCGGCTCGCGCCGCAGAGGAGAAGGGGAGCCCACTGAGCGCCGCTGAACAGCAGGAGTTGGACGAGCGCATTGATGCGGCGAAGCACTGGCTCGCCGACTACGCGCCAGATGAGGCACGCATTGCGGTGCGTGACGAACTTCCAGAAGGCGTGGTGCGCGAACTCTCCGCAGAGGAGCGCGCCTGGCTGCTCGCCCTCGCCACGGCGGCAGATGCGGCGAAGCCAACGGGTGGCGAGGCGTGGCAGAGCCTGATCTTCAGCGCCGCCAAGGAGGGGGGCCTCCAGCCCGTGCGCGCCTTCGCTTCGCTCTACGCCGCCTTCCTCGGACGCAGCAACGGCCCGCGCGCCGGCTGGCTCCTCGCCGCGCTTGATCCCGCACTTGTGGTGACGCGCCTGCGCGCCGCCGCCGCGATTGAGTAGAGTGCGCGCATGAGTGGAGTAGCAGAATGAGCGTTGGAACACAGCGACTGCGAGACGACGCCGACCGCCTGCGTGCAGGCGCGATCGCCAAACGCGAAGATCCCGCCGTTGTTGACGCCGCTCTCGCCGCCGACACAAGTCGTCGAGAGCTCTCGGTCAAGGTGGACGCGCTCCGCGCCGAGCGGAAGAGCATCTCTGCCGAAGTTGGTGCACTCCTCGCCGCCGGCACCGCCAAGGACGACGCGAAGGTGGTCGCCGGAAAGGCCGCCTCTCAGAAGATCGCCGACCAGCTGACGCTGCTGGGAGAGCAGCTCGCAACCGCAGAGGCGGCGCTTGAAGATGCACTGCTCCGCATTCCGAATCCGCCCGACGAAGATATTCCGGTTGGCGGTGCGGAGGCAAATCGCAGCATTCGGACCTGGGCGCCGAAGGGGCATCCGGGGATCCCCGCCGATGGGAGTGCGCCAGCAACGGCGCCAGCGCCAGAGCACGACGCGGTGGCGGAGCGGCTCGGGATCTTTGACTTGGAGCGCGGCGCAAAGGTGGCAGGTGCCGCCTTCCCCGCCTATCGCGCGGACGGCGCGGCACTGATTCGCGCGCTGATCAATCTCTTCCTTGACACGCATGTGCGCGAGAACGGCTTCACCGAGATCTGGCCACCGATCCTGGTCAACGAAGCCTCTGCGCGCGGCACGGGGCAGATTCCAGACAAGGAAGATCAGATGTATGTGGTCGGTCGTGACGGCTTCTACCTCGCCCCAACCGCCGAGGTCCCTGTGACGAACCTGCACCGTGACGAGATTCTGGACGGTGCGCAGCTGCCGATCCGCTACGCGGCGTATACCCCCTGCTTCCGCCGCGAGGCGGGAGCTGCTGGCCGCGAGACGCGTGGCATTCTCCGTCTGCACCAGTTCGACAAGGTGGAGATGGTCAGCTTTGAGCGCCCAGCAGAATCAGCCGCAGCACTTGAGTGGCTCACCGCCCGCGCCGAGTCACTACTTAAGCAACTTGAGCTCCCGTATCGCGTGCTGCTGATGGCAACGGGCGACATGGGCTTCGTGCAGATGCGCAAGTACGACCTAGAAGTCTGGGCACCCGGTTCAAAGCGCTGGCTCGAAGTCTCGAGCTGCTCGAACTTCGGCGACTACCAGGCGCGCCGCATGGCGATTCGTTACCGCACGGCGCAGGGCGAGAAGCCAGAACTCGTGCATACGTTGAATGGTTCTGGCCTCGCAGTGCCACGTGT
>CALMIH010000162.1 GCA_937864085.1 uncultured Chloroflexota bacterium | reverse complement strand
GCTCTTCCGATCTGCACTTCGCTCTTGCCAGGCTTGTGATGAACGACGGCGGTGCGCACGGTTGCACCCGCGGCGCGAGCACGCTCCGCCACGAGCGCGAGGGTGCGGCCGCTCTCCCAAACCTCATCCACAATCAGGATGGAGCGTCCCTTGAGAGATTCGTCGGACGGCATGCGCGTAATGGTCGGCGCTGGTCGTCGGCCGGCGGCATCGTAGTGTTCGGCGACGGCGATCAGAAGATCACGAATGCCGAGTCGATAGGCGAGCATCGCCCCAGGCACCAGGCCACCGCGGCTAATCGCGAGGATGGCATCGGGGCGCTGCGTCTCGGGTAGTGCCTGAATCTGTAGCGCGAGCGCCTCAACATGCCCGTTGAGCTCCTCCCATGTCAGGACGAGCGTCTCGGTGCTCACCTCAGCGGACGTGGTCAAGCGCCTGGCTGAAGTCGGCGATGATGTCGTTCACGGATTCAATACCGATGCTGATACGGAAGATTCCGCCGCGCTTTGGCATTGGGTAGACGAGTGTGTCGACCTCGCCGAGGCTTACACCCACGGCGCACATCTGCACGTGATCGCTGAAGGCGCGCATGGCATCGAGCGGATCAACGCCGGCCGCCGCGCGTGGCTTGAAGGAGAGCATGCCGCCCCACCCGCTCTTGAGAAGTCGATCGGCGACCGCACGGTCTGGGTGCGAGGCAAGGCTTGGGTGGCGCACCCACTCGACCTTCTCATGCCCCTCTAAGAATGCAGCGACGGCGCTGCCGTTCGCCGAGGCGCGCTCCATGCGCAGTGGCAGGGTGCGCGCACCGCGTGCGATCAGCCAGGAGTTGAACGGTGAGGCGGCACCACCGAGAAGATCGGTCTGGCGACGGATCGGATCAACGAGCGCCTTGGAGCCTGCGGCGATTCCGCCGAGCGCATCACCGTGCCCAGAGATCCACTTGGTGGTGGTCTGCAGTACCAGGTCCGCACCGTGCTCCAGCGGACGAATCGTGACCGAGCTCAGGAAGGTGTTATCAATCACGAGAAGCGCGCCAGCGTCATGCGCGATCTTCGCCAGCGCCGGCACGTCGCTGATCCTCATCCACGGATTGGAGAGCACTTCGGCGAAGATGATGCGCGTGTTCGGTCGCATCGCCGCCTTGACCGCTGCAAGGTCAGTGATCGCCACTGGCGTCACCTCAATGCCGCGGGTGGGGAAGTCT
>CALMIH010000161.1 GCA_937864085.1 uncultured Chloroflexota bacterium | reverse complement strand
GTTAAAGCGACAGGGGATCGAGGAGGCGCTCCGCAAGGCTGGCTGCCGCACTGGCCACTCCGTGCTGATTGGCGACCTTGCGTTGGAGTGGGACGACCCCGACGATAGCGGCCTCTTAAACGCTGCTGATGCGGCGGATGTTGCCGACCTAGAGTTGGAAGAGATTGGCGAAACGTTAGAAGAGGCGGCAACTGGCAGTTCGGAGGGGAGCCAGTGAGCAAGATCGGCGTCCTCGGCGGAACCTTCGATCCGATTCACGACGGACATCTTGCGCTCGGCCAGGCCGCCTGCGACCTGCTGAAGCTTGATCGCGTCCTCTTCGTCCCCGCCGCGCGACCACCGCACAAGGTGAACGATCGTGTCACCGACGCAGTGATTCGTTGCGAGATGGTGCAACTTGCCATTGCGGGAAACCCGCACTTTGAGTTGAACCGAGCAGAGCTTGATCGTCCTGGCCTTTCGTACACGATCGACACGCTGCGCGATCTTGCCGCTACTGCCGAACCGGGGAAGCCGCACGAGCTCTACCTGATCCTCTCGGTTGAATCACTCCTCGGCTTCCACGAGTGGGAGGATCCAACTGCAATCCTTGACCTCGCTCGCGTTGCCGCGCTGCCGCGACCTGGAACGCCAACGCCGGATCGCGCTTGGTTGACGCGTCACTTCCCTGGACGCGAGGATCGCTTCCTCTACCTCGACGGCTTCCACCTCTCCCACGCGAGTCGTGAGCTTCGTGCGCTTGCGGCGCGCGGGCGCTCACTCCGCTACTTGGTTCCTAGTGCTGTTGCCGACTACATCAAGAAGAGCGGCCTCTACCTTGATCGACCAGAACTCATCTTGAAGCGACCGATTGAGCCTGATGACATCCCAGTTGATCCAGCAACATGAGCACTCAGGTAGGCTGAGTTGGTGATTCAGAAGCAACGCAGCATTGAGCCCCACGATCTTGCGCGGAAGGTTGCCCTCCTAGCCGAAGATAAGAAGGCGGCCGACATCATCGTCCTTGACGTTGCCGGGCTGACTACGGTTGCAGAAGCCTTCGTGATCTGCACTGGCGGCTCTGAGCCACAGCTCGCCGCGATCACGGCAAGCATCGTTGATGGCCTTGCGGCCGAAGAGATCACACCAGCACATCGTCATCGCGCGCCGTCATCCCACTGGATCGTCTTGGATTACGGCTCCGTGATCGTGCACATCTTTACGCCGCCAGAGCGCGACTTCTACAAGCTTGAGCAGCTCTGGTCATCTGCAAAGGTGCTGCTCCGAATTCAGTAGAAGTCCCTTCCTGTGCGCGATCTAGCCGATTCGGGCGGCGCTCCATCGCGTTAGTGCCGGACCCCAGGCACGCTCACCATCACCCTTAGAGACCGCGTCAAGCTCTACAAGGCCGGTGATCGCATCGGAGATCTCTCGAGCACTCCAGCGCCGCGCCGCATCAGCGAGTTTTCCAGCGGGGAACTCGTGCATATGCAGCTCTCGCGCCACCTGACCGATCGACTTCCCCTCTTCAATCACCGCACCGTGAATCTGTGCAAGGTCGCGCATCTTGCGGTGGAGCGTCGCCACCACCATCGGCCCGGGCTCACTGATCGCACGACCAAGGTGTCGGGCGGCGAGTGGCCCACTGCGCGCCACGATCGCATCCGCAAAGGCGAAGAGTGATCCAACTCCACGATCTGCAACGAGGAGCTGTACCGCCTTCAGCGGGATCGTTCCGGTAGGCATCGCGAGCATCAACTTCTCAAGCTCAACCGCCGCTGTCATCCGCATCCCACTGCGATCAAGATCTGGCTCACGCACCTCTGCGCCAAGTCGCTCGGCAATATCTTTGGCTGCATCGCCAGCGATCTCGCGCCCGGCTGCCTGCGCACGTTGCAAGATCCACGACGCAAGCTCACCAGGTCCTGGTGAGATGCAGCTCAGTACGGAGCCGCCAACGTCCTGTACCAGCAGGCCAAGTTCGCCAGGGCCATCAGGGCGCGCACCGCGCAGGTTCGGTCGGCGAGCGCGTTGATCAACGAGTGCCACCGCGTTCCCAGGCGCAATGTTCGCGAGTGCACCCGCAATCCCAGCGCGTAGTTCTTTGGTTCGCGCAAGGCGTCCCGCTCCCGCAACGACCATCAGTGAACCGCCACCGAAGAGGCCGCCCGTTCCCAGCTTCTGCGCTAGGTTGCTGAGCACCGCCGCGCCGTCTCCGGAGCCACGCCCCTCAGCCTTCAGCCGTACGCGGTCTGGTGCCCCCATCCCGCCCGCAGCAAGCTGCTGCGCGAGCGCATCCACTGCCTCCTCGATCAGGAGGAGGTCATCGCCCCAGGCGAGGAGTACCGCAGGGTTCGTTGGCTTTGCCATGCGCCGATGGTAGCGGCTGGGGCGGGGGAAGTCGCCCCAGCAGGCACAGATTGAGAATAGTCACTTACCGAAAGCGTATCAGCCAGTTGCAGCATCTAATTCCCAATAAAGCTCTTGTTACGTCGCTAAATCTTCTCCAGCTGCGGCTTCACCTCTTCGGCGAAGCGGATGAGGGACTCCTCATCGTGCGGGGTGGAGAAGCCGGCGATCAGATGCTTGTAGCCGAGTTTCACGTATGGGGCGAGCTGCTCCACGATCTGGTCGACGCTGCCCACAGGCTGGTTCTCCCAGAGTGGCGAGATGCCGTTTCGGGCAAACTGCGCCTCGTAGATCTTCTGTGCTTCGGCTGGGTTGTTGCGGATGACCATGTTCCCAACGCCAACGGTGCGTTCGATCTCGTCTGGGTTGCGGCCAACGGCGGCGCAGTGCTTCAAGAGCACCTCTTCCTTATGCGCAACCTGCTCTGGCGTGCCGCCAACATTGTTGCCGTCGCCGTACTTCGCCACGAGCTTTAGCGTCACCTGCTCGCCGCCGCCACCGATAAAGATCGGAAGGTGCTTCTGCACCGGTGCTGGGAGGTTGCGAACGGTCTGTGACTTGTAGCGTGGGCCGGTTGCGGTTGGCTCCGTGCCGTCCAACATGCCGCGCATGATCGGCAGCGCCTCGCCGAGCCAGCGGAGTCGCTCCGGGAAGCCTTCGCCAAAGTTCAGACCAAAGTGCTGATGCTCCTCTTCGAACCAGGCGGCGCCAATGCCGAGGATGGCGCGACCACCAGAGATGTGATCGAGCGTGGTGGCGAGCTTTGCGGTGAGCGCTGGCTCGCGGAAGGTGTTCGCGCCGACCATCAGGCCGATGCGCACGTTCTTGGTGGCTTCGGCCCAGGCGACGAGTGTGGACCAGCCTTCAAAGATCGGACCGTTCGGATTGCCGATGATCGGATAGACGTGGTCCCAGGTCCAGAGGTTGTCGTAGCCGACGCGATCGGCGGTGACTGCCATGGAGCGCATGGAGGACCAGTCGGTGAACTGTGGCCAGATGAGTGCGCCGATCTTGACCTTCTCGTTCACGGTGAACCTCCTGCTATCCGACGATGTTGATGATGCGTCCACC
>CALMIH010000160.1 GCA_937864085.1 uncultured Chloroflexota bacterium | reverse complement strand
ACGAGGAGGGTTGTCTTGGAGGTGATGGCGTCCGCCACGACCCCGCCGGCGACACGGATCCGATCCTGTGCTTCGCGACGGCTGAGGCCTGAGGTCACGAGTGTTCCAGTCACCACCACAATCTCACCGCTGAGCGGTCCACCTCCACCCGATGCTGCAACGACGGCACTCGGGGTCAGCATCACGCCAACCTCAATCAGATCGCTCAGTGTGCCCCCAGTGCCGCTGTTGGCAAAGTAGCGCACGATGCTTTCGCCCACGACCGCACCGACACCACTCACGCCGGTGAGCTCCTCTACCGTCAGTCCTCGAAGCGTTGAGGCGACACGGCGACTCCAATCGCCGCCCAGAGCGACACGTCGTGAAAGTTCCGCCGCTAGATCCCGTGCCGTGGTCTCCCCAACATGACGGATGCCAAGCGCCACGAGGACGCGCCAGAGCTCCTGCTCCTTGCGTCGCTCCAACTCACGGAGCACGTTGTCGATGCGATTCGCACTCCCCTTCTTCGCGTTCGCGGCAACGCTCCCCATGCGATCGAGGCCGTCAAGATCGTTCGCGGTGAGCGTGAAGAGATCAGCGAGACGGCGCACGCGGCCACGATCAACGAGCTGTTCGAGTAGCTTCTCGCCGAGCCCCTCAATGTCCAGCGCGCCGCGACCGACCGCATGACGGAGCCCCTCAAAGACCTGCGCCTCACACCAGGGGTTCGGGCAGCGATGGCGCACCTCATCGCGCACAACCTCACCGTTGCATGAAGGGCAGCGTGTCGGCATCTGGAACTGAGCCAGCACGCCGCGCCGCTGTTCAGGGAGACTCCGCACCACCTCTGGGATCACATCTCCAGCCTTCTGCAGGATCACCACGTCACCAATGCGCACATCCTTGCGGCGAATCTCGTCAATGTTATGCAAGGTTGCGCGACGAATCGTTGAACCGGCAAGCAGCACTGGCTCCATCTCAGCGACCGGCGTCAGGTAGCCAGTGCGTCCAACCTCCACGGAGATGTTAAGCAACGTTGTTGTCACCTGCTCAGGCGGGAACTTATAGGCGGTCGCCCACTTCGGCGAGCGCGAGATGAAGCCGAGCACCTCTTGGTCCTCCACACGATCCACCTTTAGCACTGCGCCATCCGTTTCGTAGGAGAGATCGTGTCGCTTCTCCTCCCACTCGGCGAGTAAGGCGGCGGCTCCTGCGGCGTTGAGACCGGCGCGCGCGCTCCGTTCGGTTGGGAGGCCGAGCCCGTCAAGCCTCTGGAGCGCGGCGCTCTGCGACACTGGCTGTGGATCACTAAAGAGCTGATAGGCGAAGAAGGCGAGCATTCGCTCTGCGGTGATGCGGGAATCCTTCTGTCGCAGTGAGCCGGCGGCCGAGTTACGCGGATTGGCGTAGAGCTGCAGCCCCTCCTCTTCGCGCGCCGCATTAAGCGCGGCAAACGCCTCCTTCGGCATGTAGACCTCACCGCGCACTTCGGCGTCAATCGGTTCGCTCAGTTGCTGCGGGATCGCACTAATCGTGCGCACGTTCGCCGTCACGTCTTCACCCGTTGAACCGTCACCACGCGTTGCCGCGCGTGTCAGGAGACCACGCTCGTAGCGCAGGCTGATCGCAAGCCCGTCAATCTTCAACTCGGCAACGAGTTCTGGTTCGCGCCCGCCGAGCCCCTTCGCGGCGCTCGCCACAAAGGCAGCAACCTCGTCTGGCGAGAAGGCATTCGACAGGCTGAGCATCGGGCGCTCATGGCGCACCTCGCCGAGCTGCCCACCACCCCCTCGTGGACCGACGCGCTGCGTTGGTGAATCTGGCGTCTGCAGTTCAGGGTGTTCCGCCTCCAGCTGCTCCAGATCGCGGCGGAGTGCATCGTATGCGGCGTCTGGCATGCGTGGTGCATCGGCAACGTAATAGTCGCGGTCGGCGGCGTTTATCTGCGCCACAAGTGCTGCGTATCGCTTCGCGCCGGCCGCCGTCACCTTCGCCATCAGACGATCTCCAATCCGGCGATGCTCGCGGCGAGCGTCTTCACGCCCACGCCAACGAAGGCGATCGTCACCTCTTCATCGCTACGCGTCAGTTTAGAGGTGACCACGATGCCACTCCCGAAGCGGGGATGTTGCACACGATCGCCGTCGCGGAAGTAGCGCTCTCCAGGGATACGGACGCGTGCTGGCGTGGTGTGACGTTCGGGAAGTGCCTCTGGCCTGTCGCTCTCGGTAGCGCCTGGCTCCAGCCGTCGCCCGTTCGCCCACGGTGGGATGCGGCCAACAGGTCGCGTCAGCGGTGCGCCGTCGTGATCTGGATCGTCGCCCGCGTCATCGACGCCCTCATCAAATCTGTCGCCGTCCGCTGGGAGGCGTAGTGACCCTGAACGCGCCCCGGCCCCATACGCGCGTCGCCTCGCCTCAAGGTCACGGCTCGGCGCAAACTCGCCTGCGGGCGCACCAGGCTCGCCGCTCCCCTCGCGCCACGACTCGCCACCAGGAAAGCCAGCGCGCGCGGAACGGAATCCTGGAACGCCACGACCAAATCGTGTCGCCCCACCCGAACGTGGATCCTCATCGTTTGCAACCTCGAGCAGCTCCTCTGGAATCTCCGCAAGGAAGCGTGATGGAACGCCGTCGCCATCACCCCAACCACGCCGAATTGCATAGCTCAGTGTCAGGCGACGCTGCGCGCGCGTAATGCCGACGTAGCAGAGGCGACGCTCCTCCTCCATCTGCTCTTCGTTCATCAGCGCGCGACTGTGCGGGAAGAGCCCCTCAACGAGCCCTGAGATGAAGACGTTCGGCCACTCGAGCCCCTTCGCCGCGTGCAGCGTGATCAGCGTGACGCGCTCGGTCCCCTCCTCCAACGAATCCTGGTCCGCAACGAGCGCCGTCTCTTCAATGAATCGATCGAGCGCGTCGAGTGGTTCAAGTTCAAGGAAGCGCCCCGCAATGCCGCGCAACTCCAGCAGGTTCGCCCAGCGCTCCTCCCCCTCGACCCCCTCCGACGCCAGGTGCGCGCGGAGGCCCGTCTCGCTGTAAACGGCGTCGAGTAGCTCAGGGAGATGGATCAGCGTCAGCCGCGAGCGGAGACGTGCGATCACATCGGCAACGCCTGCGAGTGCGGTGCGCGCACGCGAAGAGACCCCCGCCACCTCGCCACGTCCCGCCGCGGCGATCACGAGTCCGAATGGGATCCCATCTGGCGCATCAGGGTGCGGTGCAGCGGCGGCGCGCAGCAGGTCGACCGTCTTCTCACCGATCCCGCGCGGTGGCACGTTGATGATGCGCTCATACGAGATCCGATCAGTATCACTGCGCAAGACGCGCAGCCAAGCGAGCGCATCCTTCACCTCGCGGCGCTGATAGAAGCGCGTCCCACCGATCAACTGATATGGAATCGATGCGCGTAGGAGCGCCTCTTCAATAGCGCGC
>CALMIH010000159.1 GCA_937864085.1 uncultured Chloroflexota bacterium | reverse complement strand
TCGCCGGTACGCGATTCTGGCTCAGTATCCGCCCAGCCGACCCGCGGGCACCGCCCACGGCGGCGCGACGTGGAGGACTGCACGATGATGAGAACCCCTCGTGTTCATCCAGCTCGGCCCCGCATCGATGCTGCACTTGACGACCTCACCGACGGTGGGCTGGCACTGATTTGCGGCAGTGCTGGGTACGGCAAGAGCAGCGCCGTCGCCGCCTGGGGCATTCGCGCCGACCGACCAATGCGATGGCTGCGGGCAAGCCGTAGCTTAGATGATGCCCTGCATCTCGCCGCCGATGAAGATGATGGCGCGCGCTTGCCGCGCCTTGCTCGAGCGGTTCGCCAGCGGCAGACGGCGGCTGTCTGCGCAGCAGCCTTGATTGCCGATCTTTCAGCGCCGCACAGTGAACTGATCCTCGTCATCGACGACGCGGATGCACTTGCCGAATCACCGGAGGGTCTCGCATTTCTACGTACACTTGCCGAGCGTGCGCCAGACCGCTCTCGTGTTGCACTAATTGGGCGACGAGTTGCGCAACTGCGCCTCATTGCGGCGCGCGCAAAGCGACAGGTGATGCACATCGGTGCGGCGGCGCTGCGCGTTACGCCGCGGCAGACACGACAGATTGCCGAGGCTAAAGGTTGGAGTGGTGCGCCGACGGCGCTTGAGGAGGCGCGCCGCGCGGCGGCGGGGAACGGCGGCATCCTTGCAACGTGGCTTGATCAGATGCGTGAGGGCGGTGACCGTGCCGAGCTTGATGAGTTCATCCGGCGGGATGTTGTTGGGGGCAGCGGGCCACTCCTGGCTCGTCTAGCCCACCCAGCGGGAGAAGAGGCGAACCCCGAGCTGCTCCACGCGCTGTGGGAGGAGGGGCTCCTCATCGCCCCTGCTGACCAAGATGAACTCGGCGAAATCGGCTGGACGATCCCCCGCTTCATTGCAGAGACCCTCAACCTCCCGCACCATCTTGGCGCGGTGTCAGACAGCGCAGAGATTGCACCTGAACACAGCCCGGTCCCGCGCGTCGTTAGCCCAGTGGCGGTCGTGCACGATCTTGGCCCGCTCAGCATTGAGGTGGCGGGGCGAAGGGTTGAAGGGACTGCCATCCGGCCGCGATCTGTAGCGCTGCTGCACTATCTCGCCACGCGACCACGACATGCCGCAACGCGCGATGAGGCGATTGATGCGCTCTGGCCCGAAGCAGAGGCGCAAGCTGGGCTGAACTCGCTCAATCAGGCCATCTATCACCTACGACGCGCGCTCGACCCCGACTACGACCTTGCACTGCAGTAGGGGACGCCTACGCCATACATTCGCCATGAGGCCGAGATGGTCACGGTCAACCTTGATCTTGTGAACTTCGATTCAGCTCAACTGCGAAGTACGCTTGATGCGGTTCGTCGTCGCGCACGGGTTGATCAGATCGATGATCTTCTTGACTCGTATCTCGGGCCGTTCGGCGTTGAGGTTCCATTCGAGCCCTGGGCGGAACAGCACCGCAGCGCGCTTGACGTTGGGATCTTCGCTGTCATTGAGCGCGAAATGGTTGCGGCGTACTCCGTAGGCGACATTGATCGCGCGATTGACCTTGCGCTGCGCGCCGTACGCATTGACCCAACAGATGGCGCGATGCTGGAACACTTGGCGCTCCTGCTTGAAGAGAGTGGCTCTATCGCTGGCGCGCGACGAGCGGCTGCACGTGCAGTGTCAGCGTTGCGTGAGATGGATATTGCGCCGAATCCGGCGTTGCAGCGACTTAGCGCGCAGCTGCACCGCG
>CALMIH010000158.1 GCA_937864085.1 uncultured Chloroflexota bacterium | reverse complement strand
GGCGATCGTCTCTGGGTTCGAAACCGGCGCGCCGTTCACCAGTGGCGCAGCGCCCGCAGCCTGCAGGCCGACCATGCGTGGCCGACGCGTCGCTCTGCCAGCAGCAAGCGCATCGCTGAAGCCGCGCCAGTAGGCGCTGATGTTCCCCGCATTCCCCACAGGGAGCGCGAGCACGTCCGGCGCATCGCCAAGATCGGCAACGATCTCGTGGGCGGCGGTGGCTTGGCCTGCAATGCGGTGCGGATTAATCGAATTCACGATCTCCACGCCGCCGCCTCCAGCGCCGAGCTCACGGACAATCTCTAGCGCGTCATCAAAGTTGCCACGAATCGAGATCACCTTCGCCCCTGCGGCAAAGGCCTGCAGCAGTTTCCCCGCGGCGATCTTTCCAGCGGGAAGCAAGACAACCGCCTCAATCCCCGCGGCGGCGGCGTATGCGGCGGCGGATGCAGAGGTGTTGCCGGTGCTGGCGCAGACCACGGCTCGGGCGCCAGACTCCAGAGCCTTCGCCACCGCCACCACCATGCCGCGATCCTTGAACGACCCGGTCGGGTTCGCCCCCTCCACCTTCAGCCAAAGATCAGATGCCCCAATAGAAGCGCCAAGACGTGGCGCGCGCACGAGGGGCGTTGCACCCTCGCCCAACGTGAGCATTGGCGTTGCAGCCGTAACGGGCAGCACGGAGCGGAAGCGCTCCATCAGCACTGGGCGTGCGGATCGATCAGCACTCATGCGTCACCGCGCTTCTTCTTTGCCGCCAAGAACCATGCCGGAGCCGGCGCGTTATCCGCTGGTGGGAGCTCGCCCCACGACGAACCTTCGCCACCTGCAATCGCAAGGATGTCGCTGATCACGCCGCTCGCCGTTGAACCGGGACCGGCGCCAGCACCTGCGAGCGTCAGCTCGCCAATCAAATCTCCAGAAACAACAATCAGATTCCCGCCACCAACGGTGGTGCCGAGTCGTGAGTCGGCGGGAACTTCGGTGACGCGAACGGACAAGACATCCTTCGAGGCATCATCGCCACCGTTCTCCCATGAAGCGAGCATGCGCAGGCGCGCGCCGCGCGAAGCGGCCGCCGCGATATCAGACGCCTGAACGCCAGTGATTCCTGGTGCGTCATCAAACTGCACATGCGCGAGCGCGGGCCAGGCGCCAGCCGCCATGCGCGCAAGGATCACGAGCTTCGCCGCGGCATCTTCGCCTTCAACGTCAGAGCGCGGATCCGCCTCGGCGTAGCCGATCTTCTGCGCCTCGCCGAGCGCCTGCTCGTACGACCAGCCTTCGCTCTCCATCTTGGTGAGGATGTAGTTCGTGGTGCCGTTGATGATCCCCTTAATAGAGGTGATCTCATTCGCCGCCATGTCGCGCGCCAGCACGCCAATGATCGGCACCCCAGCGGCAACGGCAGATTCAAATCGCAGCGCCGCACCAGAGGCGCGCGCAAGTGCCTCGAGCCGCGCGCCGAACGTGGCGAGCAGCAACTTGTTCGCCGTCACCACTGGTCGCCCCGACTTGAGCGCGCTCTCAACAACAGGCAACGCTGGATCTAACCCGCCCATCAGCTCAACCACAAGGTCAACATCAGATGCAGCGAGGGCCGCAGCATCAGTGCTCAACGGCGCAATGCGATCAAGTCCCGCAGCCTCAGCCTTCGCCACATCGCGCACCGCAATGCCGGCGATCTCAATCCCCCACTCCTCGTATCGGGAGACCAAGCCCCGCGCCACGGCGGCACCAACCGTCCCCCCGCCAAGGAGGGCGATCGTGAAGCCTGATCCAGACCGCTCGCTACTCATGCGCCAAGCGTAGCGGAGCCCTCCCCACCGCTACACTCCCCCCATGAGCACCACCACCAAGACGCCGATCCGCGCCTATTCGGGGATCCAGCCGTCAGGGGCGCCGCACCTGGGGAATGACCTGGGCGCCATTCGGAACTATGTGGCGCTGCAGGAGAACTACGAGTCCATCTACTGCATCGTCGATTACCACGCGCTTACCAGCGTCCATGACGGCGATCGACTGCGCCGCCAGACGCGGGAGATGGCGGCGGCGCTGATCGCCCTCGGCCTTGATCCGAACAAGTGCACCCTCTTTGTGCAGAGCCATCGGCCAGAGGTGCTGGAGCTCGCCTGGATCCTGATGACCGTCACCCCCGTCAGCTGGGTGGAGCGGACGCCTACCTATAAGGAGAAGAAGCTGACCCAGCCAGATGATGTGAATCACGGCCTCCTCACCTACCCCATCCTGCAGGCGGCAGACATCCTCCTGCCGAAGGCGAGCGTGGTGCCGGTTGGTAAGGATCAGGCGGCGCACCTGGAACTCTCCCGCGAGATCGCACGCGCCTTCAACCACAAGTTCGGCGAGACCTTCCCTGAACCGCAGGCCGTCTTCACCGAAGCCCCCGTGGTGCTGGGGACGGACGGCGAGAAGAAGATGAGCAAGTCGATCAACAACACCATCGACATCCTGAGTGACGCCGAGACGATCAAGAAGCAGGTGATGTCCGCCGTGACGGACGTGAAGCGCCCGCTGAAGTCAGACCCTGGACACCCAGAGGCCTGCAACGTCTGCCAGCTGCACAAGCTCGTCAACCCTGACTACAAGGAGCTCTGGGAGTCCGAGCGCAACGCCACCACCGGCTGCGCCGACCTGAAGCGCGCACTCGCCGAACGCCTCACCGCCCACTACGCCCCCGCCCGCGAGCGCTACCAGGAACTCCTCGCCGTGCCCCATGAGATCGACAACATCCTCGGCGACGGCGCACAGCGCCTCCTCCCCCTCGTCACCGAGACGATGCGTGAGGTCAGGGAGAGGGTGGGGTTGGCTTGACCATAATGTTTCTATATTCTGTTGCACAGGTTTGATCTACAAGCCATACGTATTGAGTGAGGTCTTCATGATTTCAGCACGATTCGCGCTCTCGGCACTTCTCACGGCATCCCTTCTTGCCGCATGCGGCGATGGGTCAAGCGGCGGTGGTCCGAACGAGAGTCCTACAAACAGCGGCGGACCTGTGGTTACTACCCCTGCGCTGCTGGAGTCGCTCCCACTTGACCTCGCCAGCATTGATTACGCAGCGGTGCTTGCTTTTGCGGATCAGTACACGAGCGGGATCAGCTTCCCGATTGCTGACTACGGCGATGGTGTTGAGGGTTCAAGCGCTGGGGAGAAGAAGCTCAACCCGCAGCCAACCTTCTGGGCGCCAATCGGCACGCCAGTCCTTGCCCCAATCACTGGAGTGGTCGTCAACGTGCAGGAGATCTACAGCGGCGACTTCACCATCATGTATGCGGCAATGGGTGGAGATACGCAGGGGCCAGTCTGGGAGACTGAGCACGTGCTGAATCCAACGGTGAAGGTGGGCGACAGTGTCACCGCCGGTCAGCCCGTTGCAGAGGTCAGTGACTACGAATGCTTCTACTCAAAGGAAAAGTTCGGCAACGACGCCCTCTGTAACACCGGACTTGGGCTCGTTGAGCTTGGATACCTAGTGACCGGCACCGTGCCAACGCACTACTGCCCATTCGGCGAATACACGAGCCCAGCGGCGCTCCCCACGATCACCGCGCAGCTTGACGCCGCGCGTGCGCTCATTGAGTCGCTAAAGGGGAAGGACTACTTCAAGCAGGATGCGTGGGCCACGCCAAACTGCATCGTCCTCGACGGCATAGAGGGGTAGGCCTCTGCCTCTGACGCGCTAGATGCGCGTCAGGCCTATGAAGAAGATCACGCTAAGGAGCACC
>CALMIH010000157.1 GCA_937864085.1 uncultured Chloroflexota bacterium | reverse complement strand
CGAATGCACAGCATGCGGCGAGTAGTGCGGCGAGTAGGTAGACGTCGTTCATGCCAACGCGGCTCTGCACAAACCCAGCGCCGTCAAGGAGCGCGAGGGTGCCGACTAGCGCCGCCACGTCACGACGCTCGGTCAGCAGTCGTGCGAGAAGCGCGAGTAACGCCGCCGCTAGTGCGCCAGCGATCACACCGGGCCATCGCCATCCTGCCGTGAGGTCGCCCACGGAGAGCTGTGCGATCTCTCCGTCTGGCCAAGCGACCAGCAGTTCACCGCGACCACCGTTCGGTAGTTCAGGAGAGGCGTCAAGCGCAGTGCCCGCAATCTCTGTTGATGCTGCGCCGTCGCTGACACCGCTGCCCAGTGGAGCGTCAGCGAATCGCGCGTTGCCATTTGGCTCAATGCTCCAGAGTGCAGCTCCCGTTGATCCAGGCGCGATGGCGTGAATGATTCGCGTTGCGTTGTTTACCACAATCGCTGTGGCGCCAGGGATTGCAATCTTCTCTATCTCATATGCTGGGCCGCCCTCGCGGATTGTGAACACAACAATTTCATCTGACACTGCCGCGTAGATTCTCGGCGTATCAAACCAGTTCACCAGAGTGATGCTGCGTGCGCCACCAGGTCGTGCGCTTACCTCTGCGCCACTTAGATCTTCTGCACTCATTACGGTGATACCGTCTGCACCTGAAGCAACAACGCGCTCCTCCCCCTCTGCGCGAAGGACGACAAGATCGGTTGCGCCACGCACCGGCGCGGTTGCTTCCAACACTCCGTTGGTGATGCGAAGCACCTGATCGCCTGCTGCGACGAAAAGCGTCTCTCCGAGCGATGCGATCGCAGTAGCCCCAACTGCTGCGTCTGCCCATGTGCGGATCTCGCCCAGTGCACCGCTCTCTGCTCCCTGCGCTGACGCATGGAAGATCTCTCCACTCTCGGTAACACCCCAGAGTGAACCGTCATCTGCGGCGGACAAGATTGTTGCTCCGGGGATGCTGATCGAGGCGACCAGTACACGTGTCTCAGCGCGCAGAGCGTCAACGCGCTCCGGTGTTGCAACCCAGATCAGCGCGCTAACGTTTGCCCCTTCGGG
>CALMIH010000156.1 GCA_937864085.1 uncultured Chloroflexota bacterium | reverse complement strand
CGGTGATGGTGCTACTCATGGCGGGGCATGAAGCTTCTGTGAATGCGGCAGCAAACGGTGTTGCCGCATTTGCGCAACATCCAGATGAGTGGCGCGCCCTGCGATCTGGTGAGGTGCAAACAAGGGTGGCGATCGAGGAGATCCTGCGTTGGGACCCACCGCTGCAGTTCTTTCAGCGCTGGGTTCTAGAAGAAGGATTTGAAGTGCAAGGCGTTCCGATCCCTCGCGGGTCCAAAGTTGGGCTGATGATCGGCTCCTCCAACCGCGACCCAGATAAATACGAGCAACCTGACGCGTTCAAGATTGCGCGAGGAGATACTGCACACCTTTCGTTCGGCGGAGGCATTCACTTCTGCCTCGGTGCACCGCTGGCACGCCTTGAGCTAGAGTTGCTCTTTGACGCGCTCGCCTCTGCGCTGCCAACCATCGAGCTACTCCCTGGAGCAGTACGCCGCCCTGGATTCCAGTTCCGTGGCTACGTTAGTCTGCCAATAGCGGCCCCACGCGCTTAAGGCTGATCCCGCTATCCTGAGGTTATGAGCAGCATTCGACGCCACGCGATCACCCTGATCCCTGGCGACGGCGTTGGCCCTGAGGTAGCCCTCGCCACACAGCGCATCCTTGATGCCGCAGCGGCGCGCGCTGGCGTGGCCTTTGATTGGGAGGAGGCAGAGGCGGGCGCATCCGTCTTCTTGAAGGGTGACCAGACCGGCGTCCCACAGGCGACGCGCGACAGCATTGACCGCACCCGCGTTGCACTGAAGGGTCCACTCGAGACACCCGTTGGATTCGGGGAGAAGAGCGCCAACGTCACGCTGCGCAAACTCTTTGAAACGTACGCCAACGTGCGCCCAGCGCGCGAACTCCCTGGCATCCCATCACGCTACAAGGGTGAAGGCGTCGACATGATCATCGTCCGCGAAAACATTGAAGATCTTTACGGCGGGATTGAGCACCTTCAGGCGCACGACGTTGCGCAGGCGCTGAAGATCATCACGCGGAAGGGCTCAGAGAAGGTGATTCGTTTCGCCTATGAGATGGCACTTCGCGAAGGCAGGAAGAAGGTCACCACCGCGAGCAAGGCCAATATCTTGAAGCTCACGGAAGGGTTGTTCAAGAGCATTGGTGAGCAGCTCGCCCCAGAGTACGCGCCGATCCAGGCGAACCACCTGATCATTGACAACGTTGCGCACCAGATGGTGAAAGATCCAGCGCAGTTTGATGTGATTGTGGCCACCAACCTGCACGGCGATATCATCAGCGACCTTGCCTCAGGTTTGATTGGTGGGCTCGGCTTCGCCTCTAGTGCAAACTACGGCGACGGCGTAGCAATCTTTGAGGCGGTGCATGGCTCCGCGCCGAAGTACGCCGGAAAGAACGTCATCAATCCAACGGCACTCGTCCTCTCGGCGGCGATGATGCTGCGCCACATCGGTGAACTTGACCTTGCCGATCAGGTAGAGGATGCAGTCCTTACAACGCTTGAAGAGGGGAAGGCGCT
>CALMIH010000155.1 GCA_937864085.1 uncultured Chloroflexota bacterium | reverse complement strand
TCCTGCAACAAAGACGACCACCCTACCCTTCTCAATATGGCGGATGGCACGACGTCGAATGTACGGCTCAGCCACCTCATTCATCTCGATGGCGGTCATCACCCGCGTCTCCACGCCAGCGCGCTCGAGGCCGTCCTGGAGCGCAAGTCCGTTCATCACCGTTGCAAGCATCCCGATATGGTCTGCGGTGGCTCGCTCCATGCCCGTTGCATTGGCTGCCGCTAGGCCGCGGAAGATGTTTCCGCCGCCAACAACGATCCCAACCTCAACGCCGAGCGCACGCACTCCCCGCACCTGCTCCGCAACGAAGGCGACCACCTTTGGGTCTACGCCGTATTGCTGATCTCCGAGAAGCGCCTCTCCTGAAAGCTTCAGGAGGATGCGCGAGTAGCGGGGCTGGGTTGTCATGGCTTCGCCGTTCGGCTCGCCGCGACCGTGGTCAGAGCTCTTCGCCGAGTGCGTAGCGCACAAAGCGCCGCACACGGATGTTTTCGCCGATCGTTGCAATGGCGTTGGTGATCAACTGCGCAACAGTCTCATCGCCGTCACGGAAGGGCTGTTCAAGGAGGCAGACCTCCTGGAACCACTTGCGCATCTGGCCATCAACGATCTGCGCACGGACCGCCTCTGGCTTCTTCGCCAGCGCCTCATCCGCCTCGAGCGCGGCACGCTTCTCAGCGAGCAGCGTGGCAGGGATCTGCTCCTGGCTCACGTAGAGCGGATTCAGTCCCGCGATCTGCATGCCAATATCTTTGACGAGCTTCTGGAACTGGTCGTTGCGTGCAACAAAGTCAGTCTCGCAGTTGATCTCAAGCAAGACGCCAACGCGACCACCGGTGTGGATGTATGAGGAGACGAGCCCCTCACGTGCATCGCGACCCGCCTTCTTTGCCGCTGCGGCTAGGCCAGCCTCACGAAGTGTTGCGACCGCCTTCTCTACATCGCCCGCTGACTCTTCAAGGGCGCGTTTGCAATCCATGAAGCCGGCGCCAGTACGTTCGCGAAGATCTTTTACCGCCTCTGCGCTAATTGCCATCGTCGTACTCCCCTTCTACGCGTTACGCGCTCGGTGTGCTTTCGTCAGCGGGTGCGGTTGGCGCTGGCTCCTCATCAGGTGAGAAGCTGAGCGTCCCAGCGGCGCTGAGTGCAGCAACAAGATCATCCTGAACGTCAGAGGCCGCCTGGCTCTCTGGTGCGGCGGCGGCCGCTGCGGCAGCCTCCTGCGCCTCGAGCTCTGGGAGACGTGCTGCACGCTCAGCGGCACCCTCGATCACCGCATTGGCAACCGACTTGCAGATCAACGTGATGCACTTGATCGCATCGTCATTCACTGGAATTGGGTACTGCAACTGGTCTGGATTCACGTTGGTATCTGCAGTGCCAACCACTGGGATGCCGAGCTTGTTCGCCTCAACGGCGGCGAGTGTCTCGCGGCTCGGATCAATGATGAAGACCATCCCTGGGGCGCGTCGCAGCCGACGCATGCCACCAAGCACACCGCGAAGTTTCTCAAGCTTGTCCTTGAGCTTCGCCGCCTCCTTCTTTGACATCAGCTCGAACTCGCCCGCCTGCTCGCGGGCCTCGAGCTGCTCAAGCAGCGTGAGGCGCTTGCGGATGGTTGCGAAGTTGGTGAGCATGCCGCCAAGCCAGCGCTTGATGACGTACGGCTGGCCTGCACGCGTTGCCTCTTCAAGGATTGGTCCCTGCGCCTGCTTCTTGGTGCCAACAAAGAGGATCGTCTCGCCGTTTGCGGCGGCCTCGCGAACCGCTACAAGCGCGGCCTCAAGGTGCTTCGCACTCTTGGCGAGGTCAAGGATGTGGATCCCATTGCGCTGGGCGTAAATGAATGGCGCCATCTTTGGGTTCCAGCGCCGGGTCTGATGCCCAAAGTGGGCGCCGACCTCCAGAAGTTCGCGCATCGTAACTGCGGCCATAGTTCTCCTCAACACGGTTATGCCACCGCGGGACGCCATCGCGACCCCGAGGGGCCACCGTTGCGAGGCGACATGTTCCGCGTGCGTATTCCCTGACCGAAGCCAAGGGCCCCCGAATCGGGTGCCGTGAGATCCTACCACCCTCGCGCGTCCCCCCTCCCACGGTGGGTGCCCCACGCTCAGCGATCCCGCGAATCAGACGCAGCCGCTCCCCTCGGGGAGGCCCGATCACTAGCAGCAGGTCGACCCTGCAGAGTTCGTGGAGGGCTTCGCGCTGTCGCGCTAGCGCGGCAACCTTTCTCGCCCCCAAGAGTGCTCGTGGACCCTGCTCGCCGACGCTGAGACGCGCACGCACCTCTACCGCTACTAGCATTCCTCGCTCATCGCGCGCAAGGAGATCAATCTCTAGTCCGGACACTCGCACGTTGCGCTGAATAATCATCCAGCCTGCGGCACGAAGGCTTTCGCACGCCAGATCCTCCGCCCGCCTCCCCCGCAGCTGCTGCACCGTCTCCACGCCTGCAGCATCGTCACTAGGACGTAATCGAGACGTACTCGTCTACGAACGGCTCGCAGGGTTACGCGCGGCGCTGATGACGGCGGCGACGGGGGCATAGGTGCGTCGGTGATGTGGCGTGATACCTAGACCAATGAGCGCCGCGAGATGGAGGGGCGCTGGATAGCCAACGTTCGACTCCCAGTCATAGCCTGGGTAGCGACGATCGAGGCGAGCCATCAACTGGTCTCGGAGCACCTTCGCAACAATCGATGCGCATGCGATCGGATAGACGCTGACATCTCCTTTGATCACCGTCTCGTGCGGCCCGATCAAGGATTCGAGCTCGCGCGCCGGCGAGCCGTCAACCAGCGTGAAATCAACGCTGAGGTGATATCTGCGCTGAAGCGTTGTGAGGGCTCGTGACATCGCAAGGTGTGATGCTGCACGAGGGTTTAGCCGCTCAACCTCACGAGATGAAGCCGCACCTATCCCGTATGCAATCGCAGCGTTACGGATGATTGGATCGAGTCGCTCGCGCTGGAGGCGTGAGAGCGCCTTAGAGTCGCGTACCCCAGCGATCGGTTCTCCTGGCGGCATGATGATCGCGCAGGCAACAACTGGGCCAGCGAGCGGCGCA
>CALMIH010000154.1 GCA_937864085.1 uncultured Chloroflexota bacterium | reverse complement strand
CGACGCCCTCACGGAGTCCAGTAAGAAAGCCGCCGACCCCCCATCCGAAAAGGTTCTCCATGGCGTGAAGCCCTCCTAATCAGCCGAATCAAATCAGATGATTCGGCTACTCCAATCGTCCCACTCCTTACAGAACTCGTCAAAGCCCTTTGCCCGATACGAATTGGGTGCCACTTCTGTGCGTGGCGCGTGCCGACGAGTGTCGGCTATCGATCTAGGACGAAAACTGGCTGCAGCTCTGGGTCGATGCCGAGCTCCTTGATCGCCGCCGCCGCGTCACGGGGAGTTCGCTCGCCACTTCGTGCGAGTGCGACCATTGCCGCCGCCGCAATGTGCGTGGCGTCGACTGAGAAGAAGTCACGTAGCGCCTCGCGCGTGTCGCTTAAGCCGAAGCCATCGGTACCGAGCACCAGGTACGGCACGTTGATCCACGGGGCAACAAGGTCTGGAATGGCGGTCATCCAGTCGCTCGCGGCAACGATCGGTGCAGCGTCATCACCGAGCTGTTCCTGCAGCCAGGCCTTGCGCGGCGTCACCTCTGGGTGGCGGCGATTCCAGCGCTCAACAACGAGCGCCTCGCGTCGCAGCTCTGAGTAGGAGGTGGCGGACCAGATCTCGGCGCGCACACCGAATCGCTCACGGAGAAGGTCGCGCGCCTTCAGCACCTCACCCATGATCGCGCCCGAGCCGAAGAGCCGGACGCGCGGTCCGCTCGATGCCGCATCCGCTTCGGCAAACTTGTAGAGGCCACGATGAATCCCTTCGCTCACCGACTCGCCGACTGGGAGCTGCGGCTGCACCTGATTCTCGTTGTAGATGGTCAGGTAGTAGACGATATCTTCACCGCGCTCGTGCATTCGCTGGATCCCCTTGCGGACCAGCGCCGCCATCTCATACGCGAAGGATGGATCGTACGCGGCGACGTGTGGCATGGCGTGGGCGATCAGCTGCGAGTGCCCATCGTCATGCTGCAGTCCCTCACCGGCGAGCGTAGTTCGCCCAGCCGTTGCGCCGATCAGGAAGCCGCGCACGCGCGCGTCACCGCTCTGCCAGATCTGATCGCCAACTCGCTGGAATCCGAACATCGAGTAGAAGACGTAGAACGGGATCGTCCCCACAGCGTGCGTTGCGTATGCGGTTCCTGACGCCTGGAAGGAGGCCATAGAGCCCGCCTCGGTGATCCCCTCTTCAAGGACCTGCCCGCTCTGTGACTCGCGATAACTGAGCAGTAGCTCAGAGTCGACCGGCTCATAGCGCTGCCCGAACGGCGCGTAGATCCCCGCCTGCTTGAAAAGCGGATCCATGCCGAAGGTGCGCGCCTCGTCAGGGACGATCGGGACGATCAACTTCCCAAGTGCAGGGTCGCGCATCAGGTTGCGCAGCAACTTTGCAAAGGCCATCGTCGTACTGACCGGCGCAGCGCTCCCTGCGGCGAACTCCTCATCAACCGCTGCGAGTGGCGGCGTCCACGTCACTGGATGCACAACGCGCGATGGAAGCGGCCCGCCGAGTGCGGCGCGACGCTCCGTAATGTAGACAACCTCTGGGCTCTTGGGGCCCGGGTGGTAGTACGGCGCCTCAGGAATCTTTGCGTCCGGAATCGGGAGTCCGAGTCGATCGCGGAAGGCGAGCAGCTCCGCCTCTGAGAGCTTCTTCGCCTGATGCGCAGGGTTCGTTGCTTCAACGGATGGGCCGAGTGTCCAGCCCTTCACCGTCTTCGCCAAGATCACCGTTGGTGCACCCTTATGTGCAACAGCGGCGGCGTAGGCGGCATGGATCTTCCGGTAGTCGTGTCCGCCGCGGCGGAGCTTCACAAGATCGTCGTCGCTAAGGTGTCCCACCAACTTCTGGAGGAGAGGCTCCGGCCCGAAGAAGTGTTCGCGGATATAGGCGCCACCAGCGACGGTGTACTTCTGGAATTCACCGTCAACCGTTGCATCCATCTTGCGGACAAGTTCGCCGACGTCATCCTTCGCCAGAAGTTCGTCCCACTCACGAGCCCAGATGACCTTGATCACGTTCCAGCCAGCGCCGCGGAAGAGGCCCTCCAGCTCTTGGATGATCTTCCCGTTGCCGCGCACCGGACCATCAAGGCGCTGCAGATTGCAGTTCACCACCCAGGTGAGATTGTCCAAGCCTTCGCGCGCCGCAAGCGTGAGTGCGCCAGCTGACTCTGGCTCATCCATCTCGC
>CALMIH010000153.1 GCA_937864085.1 uncultured Chloroflexota bacterium | reverse complement strand
TTCCACTACCGCTGGGAGATCTACACCCCCGAGCGGAAGCGCGAGTACGGTCCCTACACGCTGCCCATTCATGCAGGCGACCGTTTCGTTGGGCGGATCCAACTTCGCCGCGACAAGGGCGATAAGCACGGCGGAGGAGCGGCCCTGGTGATTGATAGCCTCTGGTGGGAGCGCGGCGCTAAGCCGCGCAACCACCTTGATGGACTCACCCGCGCCATTCGTGCGCATCAGCGACTCCTCAACCTCAGCGCTGGCAGGATGCCGCGTGAACTCGCAGAGCGCAGCGACGGGAAGGGACTCTTCAACAAGCTGAAGCGATCCGATCATGCCGACCGTCGCGCTGCGGTGGTTGTTGAAGCTACTGAAGAGCCGGCGCGCTAGACGCCGAGGTAGGCCTCTTTCACCTTCGGGTTCAGGGCAAGCTTCTTGCAATCGTCTTCAAGTGTGACCTCACCGATCTGCAAGATGTAGCCACGGTTTGCAATGCCGAGCGCCATCATCGCGTTCTGCTCAACGAGCAACACGGCGGTGCCGCGCGAGTTGATCTCCTTGATGATGTCGAAGATCTGCTCAACCAAGATTGGTGCGAGGCCCATTGATGGTTCGTCAAGAAGCAGAATCTTCGGTTGCGCCATCAGCGCGCGGCCGATCGCGAGCATCTGCTGCTCGCCGCCGGACATCGTTCCTGCAGCCTGATACTCACGCTCTTTCAGTCGGGGGAACAGATCAAAGACCTTCTTGAAGTCAGCCTGCACCTCTGGCCCAGGCTTGCGCAGAAAGGCACCCATCTCTAAGTTCTCGCGGACGGACATACGCGAGAAGACACGACGCCCCTCAGGGCTGTGACCGACTCCCATCTTCACGATCTCGTGTGGCGCAGCCGCCTCAATCGACGTGCCGTTCAACGTGATGCTCCCTGAGCGCGCCTGCTCCAGCCCTGAGATCGTTCGCAGCGTTGTGGTTTTTCCTGCACCATTAGAGCCGATCAGCGTGACGATCTCGCCCTCTTCCACCTTGAGCGAAACCCCGCGAAGGGCATGCACCGCTCCGTAGTACGTATGGACATCCTTCAACTCAAGTAGTGCCATCTGACGCTCCTCTCAGTGCCCTGCTGCGGCGCCGCGGCCAAGGTAGGCCTCAATGACCTTTGGGTTACTGCGAATCTCGGCGGGAAGCCCTTCGGCAATCTTCTCGCCGTGGTCGAGCACCGTGATGTAGTCCGAGATCCCCATGACGACGCGCATGTCGTGCTCAATGAGCAGCACGGTGATGCCGAGCTCGTCGCGAATGCGGCGGATGAGCGCAGTCATCTCTTCGGTCTCTTTCGGATTCATGCCGGCTGCTGGCTCGTCGAGCAAGAGGAGCTTCGGTCGGCTGGCGATCGCGCGGGCAATCTCGAGCAGGCG
>CALMIH010000152.1 GCA_937864085.1 uncultured Chloroflexota bacterium | reverse complement strand
GAGGCGCGTCGCCGTGCTGCCGAGGTCGGCAAGTGTGAGACAGGCAAGCCGTGTTGCAATGTCGAGGTCGAGTCGTGAGATCAGCGCTCCAGGGAGGAGTGGGGCTCCGCCGCGCAGATCGTTGATCAGTGGAAGCTGATCCAGCATGGTGCGGCCGGCACTACTAAGAAGAGGCGAGTTGGCGAGGCCGAGCAACTCACCGCCGCCGCTCAAGAGGTAGATGCTCCCGCTGCTGCTCCAGCGTAGGAGTGGCCGCTCCTCACGGATCTCTGCGCGAATCTCGCCGGGGAGCCCAACCCTCACGCGCGACGATGCAACGAATGGGATCGCATCCAGCATCAGCTCAATGCGACGTGGATCGCTCGTCAGTAGTCCGTCGCCGAGCACGACGCCACTCGCTGCGCTCACCGCACCTTCGTCGAGGAGTCCCAGGCCGACGAGGCGAAGCGAGGTGATCTTGAAGGTGCCACTTGAGGCGAGTGCTGGTGGAGCAAGCGTGGCGCCGATCATCAGCACGAGAATGGCGATGCGCCGCAAGGCACGCACCGTCTCTGGGCGAAGTCGCCTGCCCCCAGCGCGTCGCCCCGCAGGTACCGCTTCGCGCCCTACAGGGCGTGGCGCCGTCTCAACACCAGCGCGCCGACGTTGACCAGCGAGGCCAGGGCGCACACCGAGTGGCGCCTCACCCGGTCCGAACGGACGCGCACCGCCGCTGCGACGAGAGGGGTGCTGCTGTGCGCGACGGTCGCGTTCGTTCATGAAGCGCGTTGCGACTGGGCCTGCGCCGTCACCACAAGGTCGAAGCAGAGATCTGCGAAGCTGCAACCCGCAGCGGTGATGAGCAAAGGGAAGAGCGAGATTGGCGTAAAGCCCGGGAAGGTGTTGACCTCGGAGATGTACCAGCGCCCCGCCTCTGGGCCGATAGAACGCATCAAGAAGTCCATTCGCGCAAGGCCACGTCCACCGAACGCGCGGAAGAGCTGCAGCGCGGCGGCGCGAAGCGGTTCGCTCACCGCGGCTGAAAGATCGGGTGCGGTGGTGGTGCGCGAGACGCCGTCCGCGTACTTCGCGTCGTAGTCGTAAAACTCACGCCCAGGGAAGACCTCGCCCGGACCGTACGCAACAACGGTGCCGTCAGCGCGCTCAAGGAGCGCGATCTCTAGCTCACGCGGTTTGGTGAGATATGGCTCAAGGAGCGCGACGTCACCGTACTGGAGCGCAAGTTCAACAGCGAGTGACCATTCTTCCGGAGTTCGCGCAATGCGCATCCCAATGGAGGAGCCGTGTGCGACAGGCTTCCCGATCAGTGCCCCCGCTTCGGTCTGCTCAGCGGCGAACGCTGCAATCTCCGCGAGGACCGCCGCGCGCGCCGTCTTCCAACGCGCTGCACTGATCAGCATGTGTGGCAACACTGGGATACCGAGTGAGGCGGCGAGATCCTTGAAGCGCGCTTTGTCCATGCCGAGTGCTGCAGCGGCGGGACGTGCCCCTACAAAGGCGACCCCCTTCGTATCAAGGGCCTGCTGCACATCACCATCCTCATCACCTGGCCCATGAAGTGCGGGGATGAACACGGCTCCTGGGTGGCGCGCGATCAACTCGTTGAGCAGCTCGCTCAGGGGGCGGAATGGTGCGCTGACTAACGCTCGGGCTCGCTCCTCGCCGGTGTACTCGGTTGCTGCACGATCGCCACGAAGGTGGCCGTCTGGGAGGAGCGCGGCGAGGCCGTTGCGCAGAATGAGCAGTTGCGACACAGTGAGGCCTCGCTCCATGAGGGCGGCGGAGATGGCGCTTCCAGAGACAACGGAGATCTCCGCCTCGGCACTGCGTCCGCCGTAGAGGACAACCACGTGCGGAAGCGACAGCGCACCGTTCAAGCCGCCCCTGATCGTGTCGCTCACTGCGCCCCCTCGCCGAGGAAGACGATCTCTGACTCCAGCGCGATCCCCGCCGTCCGCTGCACTTCAGCAGCGCAGAGGGTGTGCAGCTCGCGGATCTCTGCGGCGGTTGCCCCGCCACGATTTAGTATCCAATTGGCGTGCATGGTGGAGACCTCGGCACCACCGATCCTGCGTCCCTTCAGCCCCGCCGCCTCAATCAGTGCGCCCGCGCTCTGGTCACCCGGCGGGTTGCGAAAGACGCTCCCCGCGCTCGGGATGCCGAGTGGTTGGTGTTCTCGCCGCCAGCGTCGAATCTCTTCCAGTTGGCCGCGAATGAGTTCAGGATCGCCACGTTGCAGTTGGAACGTTGCACCCAAAACCACCTCGCCGCGACCAGCCTCGCCCTTGAATCGCGAGCTTCGGTACGAAAGCTCGAGCGCTTCACGTGGCAGCTCCTCTTCACTCCCATCGGGACGCAAGATCGTGGCGCCCTGAATGATCTGCGCGATCTCACCACCGTGCGCGCCAGCACTCGCCCAGACTGCGCCACCAACATTGCCAGGGATCGCCAAGGTGAACTCTGCGCCGGTGAGCCCAGCCTCAGCGGCAAGCGTGGAGAGCTTCGCCATTGAGAGGCCGGAGTCGGCGCTGATCACTCTTGTCGCAGCATCAACAGTTGCTCCCGCACTTCGATTCAGGATGACGAGCCCGCGGATCCCCGCATCACTGATCACGACATTGCTGCCACGCCCGAGGATCGTCAGCGGCCAGCCACGACTCTGTGCAAGACGAACTGCACCACGGAGGGTGAAGCGATCCCGGATGGTTGCGAGAAGATCTGCTGGTCCGCCAACCCGCATCGTGGTGTGCTCGGCAAGCGAGGCGTCACGTTCGGCACGAATGCCGAGACGACGCTCGAGCTCTCTCCCCGCCTCGTCACGCTCGCTCCAAGCCGGCATTACGCCCTCACCTTACCGCTAGGCGCTGCAGCGCCTCGGCGATCTGCAACGCAGCGTTCGGTTGCGCCAGCGATGCGGCGGCCCTGCCGATCCGTTGACGTGCAGCGGGATCAGCGAGCACCTTCAGCTCTTGACGCAGGCGTTCTGGTGTCAGATCCGCGTCATCAATAAGAATGGTGCCACCAGTGGCGGCGAGCGCCTCAGCATTGGCGCGCTGATGGCCACCAGCGTATGGATATGGGACAGCGATCGATGCGAGGCCGAGTGCCGCCGCCTCCGCGAGTGTTGATGCGCCGGCGCGGCCGAGCAAGAGATCGGCGGCGACGAGCGCCTCCTCCATCTCTCCACCGTGCAGGAAGGCCTGTGGCAGATAGCGCGACTGCAGGTTTGCAGGGAGCCCTCGCTTCGTTGACTCAGCCTCTGCAAGGCCATCCGCAACGATGTGAATGATCTGCCATGTGGCAAGGAGGTCGATGAGGACCCCAGAGAGCGCGCGCTCAAAGCGCACTACGCGCTGCGAACCCCCGAAGATCAAGAGGAGTGGGGTCCCATCGGCGGCTCCGAACCGTGCGCGTGCTGCGCTGCGATCGCGGCCGGCGAAGTTCCGCACAGGCGTCCCTGTAACCAGCGTCTCGCGGCCACTCCACGGCGCCTGACTCGCAGTTGCCGCCCACGCTACTGCGCGTGCGCTGGCGAGCGGCGCAATCAGGCGGTTGCTTCGGCCTGCTTGCACATTTCCCTCCCAGATCAGGCTTGGGGTGCGCGTCAGCGCGGCGGCAATCAGCGCAGGGATCGCAATGTAGCCACCGGTCGAGAAGAGCACATCTGGTCGAAGGCGCAGCAGGTAGCGCACCGCTTGAGGGATGGAGATGATCAACGCGATCGCGTCGCGCAGCGTTGCGGCGAATCCTGCGCCACTCATGCGCAGGCTCGGCGCGGCGAGGAGCGTCAGCGGGTATCCCTCAGCAGGGAGGAGCTCACGCTCTATCCCGCGCTGACCACCGAGCCAGTGGATCTCAGCGTCTGGGTGTTGCTGTCGGAGCGTACGGGCCACGGCGAATCCCGGGAAGAGGTGTCCCCCCGTTCCGCCGCCCGCGATCACTACGCGCATCGTTCCCTCCGATCTCCTTGCTCCCCATCGTCTCACGCGAGACGGAGAGGAGGAGCCCAATCGCAGACATCAGCACCAAGAGCGACGAACCACCCTGTGAGAGGAGTGGAAGCGGCACGCCAGTCACGGGGAGGAGGGCAAGTACCACCCCGATATTCATGAAGGCTTGGCCACAAATCCAGACAACAATCCCAGTTGCTAAGAGCGCGCCGAAGGTGTCTGGGGCGCGACGCGCGACGCGCAGTCCGCGCACGGCGAGGAGGAGGAAGGCGAGGATCACCGTGGTGGTACCGAGCGCGCCGAACTCCTCCCCAACAACGGCGAAGATGTAGTCGTTCCAGGCGTACGGGATGATCACCCCACCGAGCTGCTGCGAGGTGCCGATCCCGGTTCCGAGCGGACCGCCAACGGCGATCGCGATGAGCCCCTGCAGCGTCTGATAGGAGTCTCCCATCGGATCTGAGAAGGGGTCCATCCAGTTGCCGAGTCGCGCCGCCTGGTATTCGCGCAGTGAGATCCCAATTAAACCAACCGCCACGGCGAGTGCCGCTGGCCCAAAGACCCAACGGAGGGGGGCGCCAGCGCAAAAGAAGACGGCGAATCCAACGCCAGCGATCACCGTTGCAGTGCCAAGATCTGGCTCGATCAGCACCAAGCCAAATGAGAGGCCGATCGCCAGAAGTGCTGGGAGGAGTGTTGACTGCTCAGCCATCGCATGGCCACGTCGTGAGAGGAAATCGGCAAGGAAGAGGATGAGGGCGAGCTTCGCCACCTCTGCGGCATGAATGCTAATTGGGCCAACGGTGAGTGCGCGACGGAACCCCTGCTCGGTCGGCAGAACCATCACTGCGCAGAGCAGCCCGAGCGCAACGAAGAGGAGCGGCGTGGAGAGCGACCTCCAGCGGCGATAGTCCCACTGCGAGAGGAGCGCCATCGAGCCGAGGCCACATGCCGCGAAGAGTGCCTGCCTCCAACCCATGAAATACGGGTCATCAGTTGCGGCGAGAGAGTTGAGCGCAGATGAGGAGAAGACCATCAGGACGCCGATCGCGACAAGGAAGAGCGCTGGCAGAAGGATCCACTGATCCAGTGGCGGTCGTTGCACCCGAAGAATTGATGCGATCACACGTTGCGGGGAGAGTGCCGTGCGTGGCTCACGCTGAGGTGAGAGGCGTACGCCACCGAACGGCGTTCCAGCCACGCGTCGGACGACACGGCTCATGCGCGGTGCTCCGCTGGAAGTTCGAGTACAGCGGCACGGAAGGCATCACCACGCGCGCCGAACGGGTTATTGAACATGTCAAACGAGGAGCCGATCGGACTCAGCAACACCGTTGCACGCGCCTCACTCTCATGGAGTAGTCCACTCACAGGACCCTTCGACTCAGTGAGAAGCGCACGCGCCATTGCACCGCCACGCGCCGCGGCATCGGGGATGCTCATCGCTCGATCTATTCGTTGAAGACCGGCGCCGCGGAAGAGCCCTTCGAGCTCATCCGCCAACTCGCCGAAGAGCACCGCGCCGCTGCACTGCGCGGCAATGATCGGAGCGAGCTCGGTCAGGTTCAGCCCCTTGCTCCGCCCACCTGCAAGTAAGACGAGTGGCTTGCGGAAGCTGCGCACCGCCGCCGCGACCGCATCGGGCTGTGTCGCCTGCGCGTCGTTGACGTAGCGAATGCCGTCAAGGACAGCAACTGTCTCCAGCCGATGTGGGATGCCACGGAAGCCAGCAACCGCGGCGCGGATCGCATCTGGTGCAACCCCTGCAACGAGTCCAGCGCAAATCGCTGCAAGGACGTTACTGATGCTGTGATCGCCAGGAAGAGCGATCTCATCAACTGGCGCGATCCTGCCCCCGGGACCAGTCCAAGCGACTCCCCCACCGAAGCGTGCGGCGCGGGGCACACCCGCCGCAACGATCCAGCCGTCAACGATCCCAACGCCGCCTGGCACTGGACGATCGCGGCGATATCCAACA
>CALMIH010000151.1 GCA_937864085.1 uncultured Chloroflexota bacterium | reverse complement strand
GCACGATGAAGTCGCGCGCACCCTCTGGTGTGGACTTGATCAAGATCGGCGTCTCCACCTCAACAAAGCCGTGCTCGTGGTGCACCTCGCGGATCGCCTGCACCATGGCGCTGCGCATCAGGAGCCGGTCGCGCAGCGGCTCGCGGCGAAGGTCAAGGTAGCGGTGCTTCAGGCGGACGCTCTCATCAATCGGAGCGTCCGTCTCATTGATATAGAACGGGGGCGTCTTCGACTGCGAAAGGATGCGCACCGAGTCGGCTGAAACCTCAATCGCTCCCGTTGGGAGCTTCTCGTTCTCGGTCCCAGCGCGACGTGGAGTGACAACCCCCTCAACGGCGATCACCCACTCAATGCGTGCGTCCACGAGCGCTGCGTGTGCCTCTGGCGCGGTAGCCGCGTCCACCACCACCTGGACGATCCCGTAGCGATCGCGAAGGTCAATAAAGACGAGGCTGCCGTGGTCGCGGCGACGATGGATCCAACCGGCGAGACGGACACGACGCTCAGCATCACTCGCGCGCAGCGCGCCGCAGACGTCGCTGCGAAGGCCAGTTGCGAGCAGTCCCTTCTCAGCCATCACTCCCCCGTCCTATCGCTTCAGTAGCGCTGCAACGGCGCGCAGCACACTCGCCTCATCGGCAGGCTCCGCCTGCTTCCCGTCCGCCATGATGCGGAGGCTGAGACGACCGTCCGGCTCAATAATGATCACGGCGACCGCCGTGTTGCGTGCCGCACCTTCAAGCTGCTTCCCGATCTTACGGGTACTGACGTCGGCACGTGCGCTGATCCCAGCGGTGCGCAGTGTTGAGGCGAGTCCGATCCTTGCGGCGAGGCTCCCCTCGTCAATGCCGCAGACCACCACCAAGCGAGACGCAACTTCGCCAATCGTGATCCCGCGATCCTGTAGCGCGTGCACCACTCGGTCAATGCCGATCGCAAAACCAATCGCTGGCGTTGCTGATCCACCGATCAGCTCGGCGAGTCCGTCATAGCGTCCACCGCCACCGAGCGCACCCTGCTGACCCTGTTCGCCAGGGAGGAGATACTCCCAGGCGCTCCGCGCGTAGTAATCAAGCCCGCGAACAAGTCGCGGTGCATCAACGAGCGCCACGCCGATCGCAGCCAGCCCCTGTCGAACGGCGGCGGCGTGTGCCGCGCAATCTGCGCAGAGGTGACCAGGAAGTGAGGGTGCGCTCTCCGAGCGCCGTACCGCGGCAGGGTCTTTTGAGTCCAAGAGTCGCAGCGGATTCTCGCGGAGCCTGATGCGGTCAACCTCACCGAGCTCCCCCTCGATTGGCGCGAAGTGCGCGGTGAGCGCCGCAGCGTACGCAGGGCGACAGGTGGCACACCCAACAGAGTTGAAGTGCACCTCAACATCTCGAAGGCCGAGGCCAACAAGGAAACTTGCGCCGAGTTCAATCACCTCAATATCAATGCCAGGGCCAGCGTCACCGATCGCCTCAACGTTGAACTGCGTGAACTGACGGTAGCGACCCTTCTGTGGTCGGTCGTGACGGAAGAAGGGGGCAACGGTGACAAGTCGTACCGGCTGTGGCGCGCTGCGCATGCCGTGCTGGATATAGGCGCGCAGGATGCCAGCGGTCGCCTCTGGCCGGAGTGAGAGTGGCGTTGACTCTTCGCTATGTGGAGCGAGTCGGTAGAGCTCCTTGGAGACCACGTCACTTGAACCGCCAATGCCACGCTCGAAGAGGGCGCTCTCTTCGGCGATCGGCGAAACGATGCGCTGATAGCCGGCCGCCTCAGCCGCTGCGTAGGCGGCGCTCTCTACGTGCGCCGCTGCGGCGGCATCTGCACCGAAGAGGTCACGCATCCCTCGAGGTGCCTGAAAGCCGCTCACTGCCGCTGCTCCCGCGCCACACTGCGCACGCCGCGCACGCGCTCAATACGCGCCATGAGCCGTGCCAGTTCGCTAATGGAGCCAACGGCGAGCGTCGCAAGCACCTCAGCGTTGCCAGCCCCCGTCATCCCAACAGATGCGGCGAGGATGTTCACCTTCTGCTCCGCCACTACTTGCGTAATATCCGAGAGGAGGCCGGTACGGTCGGAGGCCTCAATGCGAATGGTGACCGGGTAGCTTTCCGTTGTGGCTGGTGTGATCTCCCACTCCACGTCAATGAGGCGCGACGCCTCGCGCGCCGATGATGAGGCGGAGCAACTCTCAAGGTGCACGGTGACCCCCTTCCCTCGAGTGATGAAGCCAACGATCGGATCGCCTGGAAGAGGCCGGCAGCAGCGACCAAATCGCGTAAGGAGGTCTGGCACCCCCTTGACGCGGATCCCGCCCGTTCGCTCGGCAGGAGCGATCTGATGTGGCGAGACGGTGAGCGGCAGAATCTCCTGCGCGTCATCTGAGGCAACCCCGAGGCGCGAGACCACCTGCTGCGGCCCGATCGCGCCGTAGCCGATCGCGGCGTAGAGATCGTCCACACTCCCCTGATTCATCTGCTTCGCGATCTCCTCAATACGTTCGCGACCGACCGCCTCCAACGTGGTGCGGGCGAGGCGTCGCAGCTCTCGCTCAAGCGACTCACGACCGTGGGTGATGTTCTCATCCCGCTCTTGGTGCTTGAACCATTGGCGAATCTTGTCTCGTGCCTGGCGCGTTGCAACAATCGAGAGCCAATCGCGGCTCGGCCCATGCTTTCCACGCGCCGTCACCACCTCAACGATATCCCCCGACTTCAGGCGGTACTCGAGTGGGACGAGGCGATTATTCACCTTCGCGCCAATGCAGCGATGCCCGATATCGGTGTGCACGAGATACGCAAAGTCGAGTGGCGTGGCGCCAGCGGCTAGCTCCTTGACGTCTCCCTTCGGCGTGAAGACATAGACCTGGTCCTGGAAGACGTCAAGGCGCACCCCTTCAAGGAACTCAGACGCGTCGGTAACGTCGCGCTGCCACTCAAGGAGTTGGCGGAGCCAGGCGAGCTTCGCGTCGTACGCGGCATCTGAACGTGTGCCGTCTTTATAGTGCCAGTGCGCCGCAATCCCTACTTCGGCAACCTCGTGCATGGATCGCGTGCGGATCTGCACCTCAAGCGGCCGACCATCCAACGCAACGACAGCCGTGTGCAGGCTCTGGTAGAGGTTGTTCTTCGGCACGGCGATGTAGTCATCGAACTGACCCGGAATCGGGCGCCAGACGGAGTGCACCGCACCGAGCGCTGCGTAGCACTCACGTAGGTCCTCAACGATGATGCGTACGGCGAAGACATCATAGATCTCCGAGAAGTCGGTGTTCTTGCGCGTCATCTTCTTATGGATCGAATAGAGGTGCTTGGCGCGACCGGAGTATTCGGCCGTAATGCCGGCGCGCTCCAGTTCAGGACGGAGCACTTCAATCGCGCGCGTGACGTAATCGGCACGCGCATCACGGCGCATGTCCACAAGACGTGCAAGCTCGTGATAGCGCTCTGGCTCAAGCGCCTTGAAGGAGAGGTCCTCGAGCTCCCACTTCATCTGCCAGATGCCGAGTCGCTCGGCGAGCGGGGCATAGATCTCGAGGGTCTGGCGTGCGATGCGGCGCTGCTTCTCAACCCCAAGTGCGGCGAGGGTGCGCATGTTGTGGAGACGGTCGCCGAGTTTGATCAGCACGACGCGGATATCTTGGGACATTGCCAGGAACATCTTGCGGATGTTCTCCGCATGTTGCTCCTCCGCACTCAACGCCGAGAACTTGCTCAGCTTGGTAACGCCGTCCACCAAGCTCGCCACCTCCTCGCCAAAGCGCTCGGCGAGTGCCTCCGTGGTGATGCTGGTGTCTTCTGGCACGTCATGAAGGAGGGCGGCGGCGAGTGTCGTTGCATCAAGGCCGAGGTCGGCAAGGATGAGTGCCGCCTCGGCAGGATGCGTGACATACGGCTCACCTGAGGCGCGCACCTGATCACCATGCGCTGTCACAGCAAAGTCAAAGGCGTCAGCAATCATGTTCACGGCGGTGGCATCTGCGCCCCCTTCGGTTGCCTTCGCGAGGAGTCGCTCACGGAGCTCTCCCACTGGACGCGCAAGCGCGCGGACCTTAGCGACCGGATCCGCTGAACGCGGGACCCGACCGCCGTCGGAGGCGAGAGGCTGCGGTTCTACGCTCATGTCCCTTGAGGATAACCGAGGGAGGTGAGCGCCTCATGCGCCGCCGCCACCTCGTCCCACGGCTCATCGACTCCGCCCCGTTCGATCGTGCGCTCATGCCCCTTACCAGCGAGAAGCACCACGTCTCCTGGAGCTGCGGCACGGATCGCGGCGGCGATCGCCGCTCGTCGGTCATGCAGCACGGTGATGCGCTCGCTCGCCGACGCGCCAAGGAGCTCACCTGCAGCGTCACGGATTGCTGTGGCAATGACGTTTGGATCTTCGCCACGTGGGTCCTCATCGGCGATCCAGATCTGCTCGGCGGCCGACGCCGCCCGCCCCACTGCGCTGCGCCGTCCAGGATCTCGCTCCCCCGCCGCGCCAGTCACGAGCAGTAGCCGCCCACCAGCAACAAGAAGCGAGCGCGCAACACCGATCGCCGCTGTGAGTGAAGGGCCCGTATGTGCAAAGTCAACGATCACCTTGAACGGCTGCCCAGCATCCACCGCCTGGCTTCGACCAGGAGGCCCTGGCTCTGCTGACACCGCAGCGATCGCTGCCTCAAGCGGCAGCTTCCATGCCGCAACGAGCGCGAGTGCCGCCGCGGCATTGAGGGCATTGATACGCCCAGGCATGCGCAGCGTCACTTCGTGTCGCTCTCCATCAAGGAGCAGCGCCCCGTCCTCCGCAACATCAAAATCAATCACGCGTATGCCCGCCGCCTCGGCTGCAGCAACGAACGGCGCAAGTGCGGGATCAGCACGACGAACCACCATCAGCGGCTCAAGCTGCGCCGCCTTGCTGGCAAGCCGGAGGACTCTGCGGACGCGTGCGCGCGAGCGGCTGGCCCAGCCGGCGACGCGACTGCGAATTCTTCTGTGCCTCGGCAAGGAACCATGAAAATGAACGACGCCACTTCAGTCGAGGCGGCCTCGAGCGCTGAGATTGATGAAGAGGACTACGGCATCTCCCGAGAGCTCGCATCACGCCTGCCGACCGAGATGCTCGAAGAGCTCAAGCGGACA
>CALMIH010000150.1 GCA_937864085.1 uncultured Chloroflexota bacterium | reverse complement strand
CCGCCGCCTATGATGCGCCGCTCCTGCAGGCGCTCTTTGCCGCATCGGAGCCGGAACCGTTCATCTCGGAACGACAACTCCTCCCGCAGGTTGAGCTGCGTCTACTTGGCGGGCATACGCCTGGATCTCAGGCGACGATCATGCGTGGCAGCGAACGGACGCTGCTCTTCATGGGCGACCTCTTCATGCGCCCCTGGCAGGCGAATCCACGCTGGGTCACATCCTATGACGATGCTGCATGGGTCTCTGTTGATGCGAAGGCGGCAATCTTTGCCGAGGCTGCGGCAGAGGGGTGGCTCATCGTGCAGAGCCATGAGCTAGCGGCACCAGTCGGCCACCTTGTTGCGGATCGTGATCGCTTCTGCTTCGTTGCCGAATAGCGACGCCGCCGAGCAGACTTCGCTACGGAGTTAAGAGCGGCTCAATCAGCGTTGCGCCGTCGGCTGCGGTGAAGGGCCTCGGCAAGACGGCGAGGACGCGACCGCTCGGATCGAGCAGGACCTTTGTTGGGAGGCCACCCGCCGACGCGGCACGAAAGAGCGCACCATCCACATCCATAACGATCGGATACTCCAGCCCGTAGCGTTCCGCATAGGCGGCCACACTCCCTTGGAGCTCTTGCACGGAGATGCCGATGATCTGGAGTCCTCGCTCGCGATAGGCGCGATCAAACGCGCGAAGGATCGGCGTCTCCTGCTGGCACGGCGGGCACCAGGTGGCGAAGAGGTCAACGATGATGAGTTGGACCGGCGGAAGCCCTGCAGCCACACGCACATCCATCACCTTGCCGTAGGTGCTGCCGTTTGCAAGGAGCGATTCGGCGGGGATGGTGAACTCGCTATCGATCACGGGCCCGGTCGCCGCAGGATCAATCACGTAGCGCCCATCGGCGTTGATGCCGAGCGGAGGGTTGGTGCTCGTTGGGATGTTTGTGCCCGCGAGCGCGAGGAGTGCGGCGGCAAGGAGTGCGAGTGCGCCGATTCGGACGAGTGTTCGTCGAGGGAACGGTCCAATCATCTCCACGTACTAGAGCCCTTGGAGTCCCGGAAGGATGCGCGCCAGCGTTGGGAGGAGTCCGGCGGCGATCGCGAGTCCGATCGTTGCAACGAGGAGGCCGCCAACTCGACCAGCAAGGCGCGTTCCTCTCCGCAGACGTGAGAGGAGTGCAGGGAGTCGATCAGCACTTCGCTGCGCAACAACTCCGAGCGCAATGAATGGGAGGCCGAGCCCGGCGCTGTAGCTAAGTAGGAGTGCAACGGAGCCGAGCGGATTGCTCCCTGTTGCGGCCAGCGCAAGGATTGATCCGAGCACAATGCCGATGCATGGCGTCCACGCCAGTGCAAATGCGGCGCCAAGGAGGAGGCTGCCACTTCGCCCAGCGGCGGCATATTTATGTGGCGCCTGGCTGCGATCAAGGATCGGGATGCGCACAATGCCTGCAAGGTGCAGACCACCGAAGAAGACAGCGAGTCCGAGTGGAAGTTGTACGAGCGGCAGAACTGATCCGAGTGCGCCGCCTGCGTATGCGGCACCTACGCCGAGCAGGGTGAAGAGGGCGGTGAAACCACTGACAAAGAGGAGCGCGTGAAGTGTTGCCGACTCACCGTTCGCTAGCGAGGCGAGTCGACCAAGGTATGCGGGGACGAGTGGAAGAACACACGGAGAGAGAAAGCTCAAGAGACCCGCTGCAACTGCAGTGAGGAGGCTGACCTCAGACATGCTGCACCGCGTCATCAACGTTGGCGATGAACGTTGCAATGCGCATCCGACTCGTTGCGTGCGAGAGGAGTTGACCGCCGTATTCAACAGCGGGAATCTCCGTGAGGAGGCGCTGGTGCAGCACTGGATCTCCCTCAACGTTGACCTCGTTGATGACGAGCGGAGTGGGGGAGGCGGCCACGATCTGGCGGAGGGCCTCAAGAGCCTCCACGCAGAGTCCGCACTCAGGGCGGCTGTAGAGGGTGATGCTGCGCGTCTCCATCCCCGTATTCTCCCACGCGGCGCTGGGCTACCATCTTGACGGGCCCCCGTAGCTCAGTGGATAGAGCGCCGCCGTCCTAAGGCGGGCGTCGTCGGTTCGATTCCGGCCGGGGGCACCATAGAAAGCGGCAGGTTCAGGAAGCGGCAGGATGGAGGCGGTGTGAGCGAGTCACAGATCAAGAAAGAGATCCCTGACTTCCAGCAGCCCCCAGACGTGGGGGTGCTCCGAAACGGCGCCTTCCTGCGCCTCTGGATCGCCCAACTCCTCACGCAGATCGGCGGCAACGTTGTCCTCTACGGGCTCACCGTCCTCGTTGCGGAGCGGAGTGGCTCCACCTCGGCGTTGAGCCTCCTCTTCTTGAGCTTCCTCGTCCCCGCCGTTATCCTTTCGCCGATCTCTGGCGTCTGGGTGGATCGACTTGATAAGCGACTCGTCTTGGTCGTGGCGAATCTGTCCCGCGCCGCCGCCTTCTTCCTGATGCTTGGTAGCGTCGACTCGCTCGGGGCTGTCATGTTGCTGAACATCTTTGCGAGCTTCATGACGACGGTCTTTGCGCCGGCGGAGCTTGCGATGATCCCGCTCCTCGTCCGACGCGATCAGCTCACCTCGGCGAATGGACTCTTCACCTTCACCCTGAATGCAGCCTTCGCGCTCGGCTTTGCGCTGCTCGGTCCCGCCGTTGTGCGCATCGCTGGACCAGAGGCAGCCATCGTGTTCGTCGCGGGGCTCTTCCTTATCGCTGGAGTTCTCTGCATCGGCCTCCCTGCAGCGCCACCCGCGGTACATGCAGCGGGTTTGCGCGCCTCAACACGTGAGTCGACGCGAACAACATCATCTGAACTTATGGTGGGGCTGCGCTATATCCGTGCGAACGGCTCTGTTCTCTGGTCGCTCACCTATCTCTCAATTGCCGCAAGCGTGGTTGGTCTGATGGGCGTCCTTGGGCCGGAGTACGTCGCGAATGCGCTCGGACTTGAGGCTCGCGACTTCTGGTTGATCGTCCTGCCAATAGGGCTCGGTGTGGTCACGGGAATCTTGGCGCTGAACAGTTGGGGACAGGCAATCTCTCGCCGTCGCCTCATTGAAGGGGGGCTGCTCGGTGTTGGCGCCGGCCTCGCGCTCCTTGCGCTTGCCGAGCCGATCAGCCGTGCGATCTCTGATGGCGCCAGCGTGCTCGGCGGACTTCCGATCGGAAGTGGTGCGTCAGCGCTCGCTACGGTGATCTTCGTCGCCTACTTTGCTGGTGCCTCTTATGGGCTCGTCGCCATTCCAGCCCAGACGGCGCTCCAAGAGGAGCTGCCAGAGGAGGTGCGTGGGCGTGTCTTTGGTGTGCTCAACATGCTGGTGAGCCTTGGCAGCTTCGCGCCGATCATTGCGGTCGGACCGATCGCCGATGCGATTGGCGCAACGAATACGCTCCTCGGCGTGGGGATCTTGATCGCGGTAGTTGCGCTGCTCTCAATCCTGCGTGGTCCGCGACGCAGCGCAACGGCGCCGCGTGCCTAGTTCCAGACGCCTAGTTCCGGACGCCACCCATGCACGAGAGCGCAACGGCAACCTTTGCCGCAAGCGATGCGTTTGACGCTGCGAGTGCAAGGTTTGCCGGAATGGAGCGCGATGCAGTCGCCGCTGCAATCGCGGCGAGGATGCGCGGAGTTGCCGCTGGGCCGGTGGCTCCAGCTGCCGCTGCAGCGGCAAGGCCCTCTTCGATTGCGGCGGCAATCTCAGCGGATGGGATTTCGTCGGCAAGAGGGATCGGATTTGCGATGAGGAGGCCCCCCTGCCACCCTGCATCGCGCGCGGCGTTCATCGTGGCGGCGATCGCTTCAGGCGTCTCCACGCGGTGAGCAATCTTCAGCCCGCTGCTGCGGCTCCAGAAGGCGGGGAACTCGTCCGTCTGGTAGCCGACCACTGGCACGCTGAGCGTCTCAAGCACTTCAAGTGTCTTGGCAAGATCAAGGAAGGCCTTCGCCCCTGCACTCACCACGGCGACCGGGTGACGTGCCATGGCGCCAAGGTCAGATGAGACATCAAAGCTCTGTTCTGCGCCGCGGTGCACGCCGCCAATGCCACCCGTGGCGAAGATGCGGATGCCAGCGAGATGGGCGATCGCGACCGTTGCAGAGACGGTGCTGACACCAGAGCTGAGACGCGCCGCCATCGCACCATAAAGATCGCGCTCCGCAAGCTTCTGCGTTGCGTTGAGGAGCCGATCCTCTTCGCCAGGTTCCACGCCCGCCACGAGCTGACCATCAAGGAGACCAGTGAGCGCGGGGACTGCACCCTCGGCGCGAATCGCCGCGTTGACTCTGGCAAAACAGTCACGGTTGTGTGGAGCGGGGAGACCGAGTGCTGAGGTGATCGTTGACTCAAGTGCAACGACAGGTCGCCCCTCGCTGAGTGCCGCGGCAACCTCGGACGAACATCGAACGATCATCTCAACCCCGCTTCTGCTGTTCCATCAGGTGTGCGCTCGCCGCACGGTGTCCAGCGCGCAGCGCATCTTCCCACGCTGTGCCTCCTGCGCGTGCAACCGCGAAGCCGCCTGCGAACGCATCGCCAGCTCCGGTTGTATCAACCGCCTCGCTGAGCGGCGGTGCGGGAAGTGTGGCGACGAGACGTCCGTGAGGATCACGCACCTCAGCAAGGCCTGCTCCGCGCTTCACGATCAGGGTCATGTTCGGGATCGGTCGCTCGATTAAATCCAGGTACTCAACCTCCTCTTCATTGGCGAAGAGGAGTGATGCGCCAGTTTCGCCGAAGCGTCTGCGACTCTCCTCCGCTCCCCATGCGGCGAGTGCGCCAACGGAGGAGGCATCGAGCGAAGTGGCGATCCCTGCGTTGACGGCTTCTCGGAAGAGCGCGTTGGTTGTGGCGCCAAGCGGTTCGCCGATGAGGGAGTAGGCGGGTGCGTGGAGCCAAGCGGCGCCGCTGAGTGCCGCTGGGCCAGGGTGTGTCAGCGTCATTGCAACACCACGATCGGGGAGCATGGTGCGCTCGCCGTCTGGCTCAACGATCACGATAATTGAGGGGCTGCGCCCGTCACGTTGAAGGAGCGGCTCCACACCAGCGGCGAGCAGCGCCGCCTCAAGTGCATCACCAGTTGTGTCGCTGCCGATCGCGCCAATGAAGCGCGCTCGTCCACCGGCCGCTGCCGCAGCGACGGCGACATTCGCTGCGCTCCCGCCACGTCGTCGGCTGATCTGCGCCGCTGCGTCGCTGCCACGCCGCCAGGGTGCCGTGAGGCGAACGGCGATCTCATCAATCAGGTCGCCGACGCAGACGATCAGCGGGTCACTCGCCGCACGCGCTCCCAGGGGGTCTCCGCTCTCACCACTCATAGGCGGGGAGTGTATCGGCTATCCTCAGGGACCTCGGGCGGTTAGCTCAGTTGGTTAGAGCGCAGCCTTGACATGGCTGAGGTCGTAGGTTCGAGTCCTATACCGCCCACCACAATGGAGGAGGCAGGGGAGCAACGAATGGCTGAAGAGGCGGTCCAGGCGGCACTCGAAGAGGAGCTACTCGCTGCGCCTGCGCGTGGCTCAGCCGACGAACTCCTCGACGCTGGCGCCGCTGATCACTTCGGCCGCATGCGCCACTCCGCCGCGCACGTGATGGCGGAGGCGGTGATGCGCCTCTTCCCTGGCGTGAAGCTCGGTATCGGACCCGCCATTACCGACGGCTTCTACTACGACTTCCTCCTCGAGCGCCCACTGACGCCAGAAGACCTCGCCTCAATCGAAGCTGAGATGGCGAAGAGCATCGCCGCGGATCACACCTTCAAGTTGGACGAGCACGCATTTGATGATGCGCGCGCGAAGCTCGTGAAACTTGATCAGACGTTCAAGATCGAGATCATGGATGATCTCGCCACCAAGGCTGCAGCGGCCGGCCAAGCGAAGCCGAACGTCACCACCTACACGCACGGCGAATTCCAGGATCTCTGTCGTGGGCCGCATGTGGAGAGCACTGGCAAGATCGGCCCGTATAAGCTCCTCTCCGTTGCTGGTGCGTACTGGCGTGGAAAGAGCGACCGACCAATGCTGCAGCGCATCTACGGGACCACCTGGGACACGCAAGAGG
>CALMIH010000149.1 GCA_937864085.1 uncultured Chloroflexota bacterium | reverse complement strand
GGGCCCGCGCCGAACGACTCGCCACCGCATCAATCTCCGCCTGCGGCGCTACGATCGTCGCCTTCGGGAAGGCGGCGGCTCCGCTGCTGGTGACGAGGCCGCCAGCATGGTCGCGATGCAGATGGCTCGGCAGGACGTAGCGCAGCGCATCTGGATCTATTCGCGCCGCAAGGAGCGCATCGCGCGCGCTCACGGAGTGCACAACGTCATCCTCTTGCGTTACCCCTGCGGCGAGCATCCCCGTCTCCAGCAGCAGGTTTGCCGCACCGGTCCAGACATGGAGAAGGTTGAGCGACTGCAGCAGACGTGACGCAGCATCAATCTCAGCGTGAACGAGCGGCTCCCACGTGGTGCGCGGCACAGGGCCGAAGATGGCACCCGCATCGCTGCGGAAGGTGCCAATTTGCAGGAGATCTACTGTGACCCCGCCGAGATCAATGCGGCGAGGTGGTCGCGGTCCACTCAACGGAGCGGCGCTCATCCCCTACGAGCGCTCGGTCTCACGTCGCGTGGCATCAAAGTCAACGTGGATGGCGGATGCGGTTGGCTCCGTCTGTCCCTGATAGCGACTGCGCAACTCCTTGCTGCCATATGGCTGATCCACGGTGCTTGACATGCGGTGGAAGGAGATCTGGCCAATTTTCATTCCGGGGTAGAGGGCGATCGGGAGTCGCGCAACGTTGCCAAGCTCAAGCGTCAGGTTTCCAATCCAGCCGGGATCAACGTACCCAGCGGTTGAGTGGATCAAGAGACCGAGTCGACCGAGTGACGACTTCCCATCGAGTCGGCCGAGAAGTGCGTTGCCAACACTGATCCGCTCAAGTGTCTGTCCTAAGACGAACTCACCAGGGTGCAACATGAAGCGCTCTCCCTCGCTCACCACCTCAAGGTCGGTGAGCTCTGGCTGCTCAGCGCGCGGATCAATGTAGCCGTAGCGGTTATTGCGGAAGACACGGAAGATACGGTCAAGGTGCAGGTCAATCGAGGCTGGCTGCACATCGCGATCATCAAACGGCTCAACCGCAATCTCGCCAGAGACGAGTGCGGCGCGCAGGTCGCGATCAGAGAGGACGCTCACGCCTCACTCTCCACAGAAGGTCGGCGACGGCGCTTCCCGCCGCCAGCCCCCTTCTCCTCTACAAGCGTGTCAACTTCGCGCTTCAGGGTGGCGAGGTCCTCAAACGACTGGTAGACACTCGCGAATCGGATGTAGCCGATCTGGTCAATCTCGCGCAGTGCCGCCATGGCGAGTGCTCCGATACGCGCCGTAGAGATCTCCGTTGATCCGCTGGCGCGAATCTGCGCCTCGATCGCCTCCATTGCGCGCTCTGGCGCATCAACGGGAACTGGGCGACGTGCAAGTGCGGTGCGTAGGCCATCGAGCAACTTCAGCGCATCGTACTCTTCGCGCAGGCCGGAGCGCTTCACCACGTAGAGCTTGGCGAGTTCGGTGCGCTCATAGGTGGTGACGCGAGTGCCGCAGATGCGGCAGGCACGGCGACGACGGATGACGCTCCCCTCATCGAGGTCGCGTGAGTCCACCACCCGCGTGTCGGGCTCTTTGCAGGACGGACAGCGCACTCAGCCTCCTCGTCTCTCCCACCCATTGTGGTGGTACGCCGAGTCTACACACGCTCTAGCGCCCCTGAGTAGCCCTGAGGGAGGCGCGACGGGTGCTCAGCCGTGGTCGACAGGCCCTGCGATCGTCTCGCAGGCGTGCTCGAGCACTGGGAGAAGGATGGCGAGGCCGTCGCGAACTGCGCCGCTCCCACCAGGCAAGTTGACGATCAGGCTGCCGCGCAGCACGCCAGCAACGCCGCGCGAGAGGATCGCCGCTGGCGTCTGCGAGCGACCGAGCATGCGAATCGCTTCTGGAATCCCTGGGATCTCTCGCTCAAGGAGCGGCTTCGTTGCGTCTGGTGTCACATCACGCGGCGTCAAGCCTGTCCCGCCCGTTGTCAAGATGACGTTGACACTCCCCGCGCGTTCGCTCAGCAGTGCGCTGATCTGGTCGCGCTCATCTGGAACCGTTGCACGGGAGACCTCCCAGCCGTGTGCCTCCATCGCGGCGGCGGCGAGCGTTCCGGAACGATCTTCGCGCGTCCCAGCGGAGACTGAGTCGCTCACCGTGACAATGAGGACGCTGCGCTTCTCGTCAGCCACCTCGCCTCCACGTGCCACTCGCGCCGCCGGACTTCTCCAGCAGTTGCGTCGGCCCAATGATCGCACCACGATCGATCGCCTTGATCATGTCGTAGACGGTGAGCGCGGCAACCGAGGCAGCGGTGAGCGCCTCCATCTCGACTCCGGTCTGCCCGGTGCAGTGCACCTCAGCGCGGATCGTTACCGCGCCAGCGGCACGATCCACCGAACAGTCCACCTGCACCAGTGAGAGGGCGAGTGGGTGGCAGAGTGGAATCAGCTCGGCGGTACGCTTCGCCGCCTGGACGCCGGCAAGTTCGGCGGTACTGAGGACCGCACCCTTCGGTGTCTCTCCGCGCTCAATCAGATCAAGTACTTCGGTGGAGACGGCGACGCGGCTCGCAGCAACGGCACGCCGATCAGTGATCGGTTTTGCGCCAACATCAACCATCGTCGCGCGCCCGTCAGCGCCAACATGCGTGAGGCGTCGCTCTTCCATGCGCTGATCCTAGCCGTTTGGCGCGGTGATGCGACGTGATGCGCGCGGAAGTGGATGCAGCTCAATCGCTTCGCCAGCGGCGTATTCGCCGACCTCTTCTGGCACGACCCCCAAATAGTCGGTCCGCGCCAGCACTGAGACCTGATGGCTCCCCTGCTCGCCTGCCAGTCGTACCCGTACGCGACCTGAAGGATCGTGCAGCGGTGCGCCGTCTTCGTCGCGGAGTGCAGCGAGGCGAAGGAAGGAGCGCCTCCCGAGCGGACTCTCGACGCGCTCCTCAAGCAGTCCAACAGCTCGTAACCCTCCTGCCGGTCGTCCAGCGAGCGCCCGAAGGAGTGGGAGCGCAACCTCAACGCCTACGACAAACGCACTCACCGGATTCCCGGGGAGACCGATCGCCCAGAGTGCGCCGTCACCACCAGCGCGCCGTCGACCGAGGAGGAGTGGCTTCCCCGGCTGAATTGCAAGGCGCCAGACGACCAACTCAAAATGCGTTGCGAGCGCTGCACCAACATGATCGTGCGCCCCCACGCTGACTCCTCCTGTTGTCACCAGGAGGTCAGCCTGCGCGGCGAGCGCCGCAACGACCGCGCCGGTTGCCTCCGCCGTATCGCCAACATGTGCACGCGCAACGACCTCGCCCCCTTCCGCAGCAATGAGTGCGGCGAGAGCGGGGCCATTACTGTCACGGATCCCTCCATTCGCAGCGCCGCTAAGTAGTTCGTCACCCGTGGTCAGCAGTGCAACCCTTGATCGCCGCACAAGGGAGAGATCCGTTGCGCCACTCGAAAAGATGACGGCGAGCAGCCCAGCATCAATCGTCGCGCCGGCTTCAGCAAGGAGACTCCCCACGCGCTGATCCTCGCCGCGTCGGCGAATGTGCGCGCCAACTTTGACACCACCGCTCACCCATACATGCGCTGGAAGTTCCGCTGGGACGCGCTGCAGCAGCACGCCGCCACGCTCTGGATCTACGATGCTGCTCCGCTCCACTGGGATGACCGTTGTGGCGCCTTGTGGAATCGGTGCTCCCGTAGCGATGCGCTGACACTCCCCATCGCCCAGCGGCGTGGCACTGAGTGTGTGACCTGCAGCCGCATCTCCAACACAGGTCAATCGGCGCGGTGCGCCGCTGGACGCTTCAGCTGCATCAGCCAACGTCGTAACCCAGCCATCCATTGCCGAAACATCAAACGGGGGGTGATCAACAGCCGCGTAGAGCGGTTCGGCGAGCGTCCGCCCGATCAGCGAGGCGGCCGTCTCATCACTGACGGCAATTCGCTCTGCAGGGAGCGGCGTGACCTGCGCCAAGAGGCGGGCAAGAAGATCGTCAATGCGCTCAAGCTCCACCGAAACTGATTCGCTCACTGAAGGCTCTGGAGCAGAAGAATTGAGGCGACCGCTCCAAGCGGTGCGTTGAGCCAGAGGAATCGGCGCCATGCAGCACGCGCCGCCCCCCAGCTTGGCCTCCCACGAAGAAGTGGGAGCACCGAGCAGCCGCTTGCGATCGGAATAGCCGCAGCGAGCTGCATCAGCAGGTTGGGCTGAGCAAGGAGTGGTAGTGCGGCGAGCAGATAGACGAGCAGAATCATCTGCGGGGTACGGCGCTCCCCAAGCAGTGTTGCGACTGTGGCAATCCCGCTTCGCTTGTCAGCCGACACGTCTTGCAGTGCGCCAAGCGCATGACTCGCAACGCCCCAGAGCGCAAGGGCCAGAAGTGGCGCGATCCACGCTGAATCCAACGTGACGCCGAGGAGGAGCCCTGCGACCGGCGGGATCAGAAAATGTATTGAGGAGACAGCCGAGTCAAGCAGTGGAACCGCACGCGCCCGCACAAGCCAGGGAGCGCTGTAGAGCGTTGCAAAGAGGATCGCGATGAGCGGCATAAGGTTCGCCGGCGCAGGGAGGGCGATCGCCATAATCAGCGCCGGCACCAGTCCCGCCGCCACGAGCGCAACGCGAAGCGGGGCAAGGTCGCGGCCGCGAAGGAGCGCACCCTCCGCACCACCCTTGCGTGGATTTGCCGCGTCACTGGCACGGTCATAGAGGTCATTGATGCCGTAGAGGTAGAGGTTGTACCCAGCTCCCCACCAGAGGATTGGCGCAAGCAGCCAGCCGCCGAGCGTCTCCCCAGCACCGGCGGCGAGCACACCTCCAACGAATGGGAGCGCGGTGTTCACCCACGAGATTGGCCGCGCAGCGAGGAAGATCCTCCATGCGCTCCCCTCTCCAAGCAGCACCTCTGCACGTAAGCGCAACGCCACACCAGCGAGCCCAACGGCATAGAGAAGATCTTCAACCGGTGCTGCGCCAAGCAAAACGCCACTACGTGGCTCCCCTGGATACGTCAGCACTCCTAGGTAGCAGAGGACGTTATCGAAGATCAGTGTCAACGCGATGAAGACGAACGCAGCGACGCGCGTACCGTGATCGCGCCGCAGTAGTTGCGCAGCAAGCGCCACCCCCGCTCCAGCAAGCACTCCAGCTGCAACGCTGTACTCAGCGCCACTCAAGAGCGCCAACAGCAACCCACCACTCAGTGCGCCAATGCAGGCATCAAACACGCCGCGAGGGAGACCGAGCGTTACGCCGCTGGCAACTCTCCCCTTCCCGAACGCATCCGCAACAACAACGAGTAGTGATGTGATGCCGAAGAGGAGGAGCGGCTCTTCAATGGGAAACCCGCGACCGAGTGGGCCAGCGCCCGGGAGGGAGAGTGCCGTTGCGCCGGAAGGAGTTGCAAACCATCCTCGGGCGAGTCCCACCGTGTCCACGAGCAGGAATCCAATCGTCGTTGCGATCACAACCGGAAGTAGC
>CALMIH010000148.1 GCA_937864085.1 uncultured Chloroflexota bacterium | reverse complement strand
TGAACGGCCTCCCGCTGGATAGCCTCCCAGTCAACGGTCGTATTCATCACGTCGCCACGGTGGTGCGCGATCTGGATCTCGCGGTGAAGTTCCACACTGAGGTGCTTGGCCTGCCGCTTGAGCAGATCGCCGCCGTCCCTTCACAAGAGGTGCGCATCGCCTTCCTCACCGCTGGTGACTCAAAGATTGAGCTTGTGGCGCCAACGAACAGCACGAGCGGCGTTGCGCGCTTCCTCGAGTCGAAAGGTGAGGGCTTTCATCACCTCTGCTTAGAGGTGGCCAACATTGATGCGGAACTACAGCGACTTGCAGCCGCGGGGATTCAACTGATCAACGCAGCGGCGGTTGAAGGTGTTGAGGGACCGGTCGCCTTCCTCCATCCGAAGAGTTGCCACGGCATCTTGGTGGAGCTGATTGAGGCGCCAGGTGGTCCAGCATGTAAGCGATTCGGTTACGGAGACCCAGCGCAGCTGCGGATTCGCTAGCGCGGCAGGCGCGCGGCCGGCTAGGCCTTCTTGTAGCCCGCCTCGATCAGGAGGCGTGGGAGTTCAGTAGGAGAGCCAGCCACCTTGAAGCCCGCCGCCTCAAGCGCGGCGATCTTGTCCAATGCGCGCCCTGAGGCGCCAGAGACGATCGCTCCTGCGTGCCCCATGCGGCGCCCCTCAGGGGCGGCACGTCCAGCGATAAATGCGACGCGTGGGAGGTGCTTCAGGTGCTCGGCGGCCCACGCGGCCGCCTCCTCCTCTGCAGATCCGCCGATCTCGCCGATCAAGACGATCGCACGCGTCGCCTTGTCTGCGGCGAAGAGTTCGAGCGCCTCACGGAAGGTGGTGCCGATGATCGGATCGCCGCCAATGCCGAGGCAGGTCGACTGACCGATCCCCGCATCCGTCATTGACTGCACCGCTTCGTAGGTCAACGTTCCAGAGCGGCTCACCACGCCAACGTTGCCGGGGAGATGGATTGATGCGGGGATGATGCCAACCTTGGTGCCGCTCCCGTTTGCACCAGGCGACGTTGCGCCGGGGCAGTTCGGTCCAATCAGGTGTGCGCCGTGCGCGCGAACAATCGCGAGCGCGCCGACCATGTCGTGGACGGGGATCCCTTCGGTGATGCAGAAAATCACCTTGATGCCAGCTTCGGCCGCTTCGGCGATCGCATCACCCGCGCCCGCTGCTGGAACGAAGATGCAGCTCGTGTTTGCGCCGGTTTCGCGCACCGCATCAGCCATGGTGTCAAACATCGGGACGCTGTTATCAAGTGCGCGCTCTCCACCGCGGCCCGGTGTGACGCCAGCAACGATCTTCGTGCCGTACGCCGCCATCTGCGCGGCATGGAATCCGCCTTCGCGACCGGTGAGCCCCTGAACAACGAGACGCGTCTGCTCTCCAACTAGGATGCTCATTGCGTCCCTCCTGCGGCGAGTGCCACCGCCTTCTCCGCCGCCTCATCAAGGCTGGCCGCAGTTGCAAATCCACCAGCGGTGAGAAGTTCCGCCGCCTCTTTCGCGTTGGTGCCAACGATGCGAACCACCATCGGAACGGTGCGCTCCTGCTGCCCACGCGCTTCAATCAGGCCGCGCGCCACTTCGTCGCCGCGCGTGATGCCACCGAAGATGTTGACGAGGATCGCCTTGACGCCCTTGTCTGCAAGGATGATGCGCATCGCGGCGGCGACCTTGTCGGCGCGTGCGCCACCACCAATGTCAAGGAAGTTCGCCGGCGTGCCGCCAGCGCGGGTGACAAGGTCGAGCGTGGTCATCGCAAGTCCTGCGCCGTTGACCATGCAGCCGATGCTGCCGTCGAGTCGGATATAGGCGATTCCCATCTCGCGCGCCTCGCGATCGATCGGATCCTCACTATCTTCGTCGCGCCACGCCTCAAGTTCTGGATGACGCTCAAGAGCGGAGTCATCAATAGTGATCTTTGCGTCAAGGCAGACGAGTCGCTCACCACCAGGAAGTTCTGGCGCAGGGACCACGGCCAGAGGATTCACCTCCACAAGGTCTGCGTCAGATTCGCGCGCTACCCGGACGAGCCCCGTTGCAATGGCGACGAATTGCTTCAGTAGGTCACCGCGCGCGCCGATGCGCAGGCCGAGGCGTCGTGCCTGGAAGGGGAGGAGTCCTGCATGCGGGTGCGCGTTCTCGCGGATAATCGCGGTTGGATCCTTAGCGGCAACCTCTTCAATCTCCATGCCGCCAGCGGCGGATGCCATCAGCAGAATGCCGCGGCTGCTGCGGTCGATCAGTGCGGAGAGGTAGATCTCGCGCAGGATCTCTGCCGCTGGTGCTACGAGCACGCGGCGCACGGGGAGATCCTTAATCGTGAGGGCGAGGATCTGCGCGGCGATCTTCTCCGCCTCTTCAGCGGTGGCGGCGAGCTTGACGCCGCCCGCCTTGCCGCGCCCGCCAACGAGCACCTGCGCCTTGATCACAACCTGGGTGGCGCCGCTGGCGAAGAGTCGCTCCGCAACGGCTCGGGCTGCGGCTGGCGTAGCGGCGACTTCACCATCGGGGACGGGGAGGCCAGCGCGGCGTAGGAGTTCCCGTGCCTCAGCCTCATGCAGTTTCATCTCGCCTCCGCTCGTTGGATCGGGCATCTGCCCGAGTCATCATGGGGGAGTGTACGCGTGCAGACTTTAATCGTCGCGGGTAAGATTGACATGAGTGAAACACGGATAGGGTGCGAGGCAATTTTGACAGCAGGGAGGGGTCGCACGTGGCTCAAGGATCTAGCCCTCTCGCCTCCCCCCAGAAGCTACGCAACTACCCGTCCTATCGGGGCGGCGAGGGGATGGTTGCCTGGGCCTTCCATCGAATCTCGGGCATTGGAGTGTGGGCCTTCATCGTTCTCCACGTGGTCGACATCTGGTTGATTGGTGCCAACCCTAAACTGTACGACGACCTCGGCAAGTTCTACGCGAGTCCTCCTGGCCGTGTGATGGAGACGCTTCTTGGAGCGGCGCTCTTCTACCACGCGCTCAACGGCATGCGCATTGTGGTGATGGACTTCTGGCCCGCGCTCACCGCCTACCACCGCCAGTTGTGGCGCGTGGTTTGGATCGTCTTCTTCGCCCTCGGCCTGCCAGGCGCGTACATCATCTTGAAGCCCATTTGGGAGGCTGCAGGATGAGCGCCCAGAAGTATTCAATCTCCGGCCGTCCTCGCCCAACAGGGTCGCAAGTGGATCTCTACGTCTGGTGGGCGGTACGAATCAGCTCACTTGCACTCTTTGTCCTTGCACTCGCGCACTTCGCGATGACGCACTTCGTCTTTGATCCTGGCGATCAGAGTGCGGAGTGGGTCAGGCAAACTCGTTGGAACTCGGTCGCCCTCCGCGCGTTGGACTGGGGGATGCTGATGGCAGTGCTGGTGCACGGATTCCTCGGCATGAGGACGGTGATGCAGGACTATGTCCCTTCGCGCATCAAGCGTGGGTCGCTCATTGGCCTGTACGGGATCGCGCTCCTCTTATTCGTGCTTGGCACCCAGGTCGTCGTCACGCTGCCAATGGATTAGTGACTCTATGAGTAGTGCACTTCGAGCGGAGGCGGGTCAGATCGATGTCGACGCGATCGTCATCGGTGCTGGCGGTGCTGGTCTTTGGGCCGCGCTTGAGTTGGCACGCGAAGGGATCCCAACGGCGGTGCTGACGAAGTTGTATCCAACGCGTTCGCACACTGGCGCCGCACAGGGTGGTGTCTGCGCCGCACTCGGCAATGTTGAAGAGGACCACTGGGAGTGGCACATGTTTGACACCATCAAGGGTGGCGACTACCTAACCGATCAGGATGCCGCCGAAGTGCTAGCCCGCGAAGCGATCCCTGCGGTCATTGAACTCGAGCGCATGGGCCTCCCATTCAACCGCACCCCAGACGGAAAGATCGACCAGCGTCGTTTTGGTGGCCACACGCGTAACTACGGTGAGGGACCGGTTCGACGCAGCTGCTATGCGGCCGATCGCACTGGTCACATGATTCTACAGACGCTCTATCAGCAGTGCATTAAGGCGGGCGTAAAGTTTTATGACGAATACCATGTCGTTGATCTCCTCTTTGAGGGCGGCAGTGCAGATCAGGGCGGACGCTGCAGTGGCGTGGTTGGCTACAAGATCGCTGACGGCTCGCTCCACGTGCTGCGTGCCAAGGCGGTACTCCTTGCAACCGGCGGATACGGACGCGCCTGGCGCGTAACCTCCAACGCGCATTCGCTCGCTGGCGACGGCATGGCGCTCGCCTGGCGTCACGGTGTGCCACTGATGGACATGGAGTTCTATCAGTTTCATCCCACAGGGATCGTTGGGATCGGCATTCTCCTCTCTGAGGCGGCGCGCGGTGAGGGTGGCTACCTGCTGAATAACGAAGGGAAGCGGTTTATGGAGGACTACGCGCCGAAGCTGATGGAGCTTGCCCCGCGCGACATGATCTCGCGCGCCATGTATCAGGAGATTCGCGCCGGCCGCGGCATTGATGGGAAGGACTACGTGTACCTTGATGTGCGGCACCTTGGCCGCAAGGTGATTGAAGAGAAGCTCCCTGACATCACCGACTTCGCGCGCGTCTATCAGGGCGTTGAGCCAATCAGCGAGCCCGTCCCGGTGCAGCCAACGGCGCACTATGCGATGGGCGGCGTGCCAACCAATCTTGAGACTGAGGTGCTTGCGAACGCCGCGGGCGGCGTCGTTCCTGGCCTCTTCGCCGCAGGTGAGGTTGCATGCGTCAGCGTTCACGGCGCAAATCGGCTCGGGACGAACTCCCTTGTAGATCTTCTCGTCTTTGGCAAGCGCGCTGGGAAGCGGATGGCAGCGATCTGCAAGTCGACTACCGCCCCGAAGCGCATTGCGGGGGCCGAGCGAGCGATTCGCGAGGAGATGCTCGCCCTCTCAACCCGACCCGAGGGGGTGCGCCCAGCGGAGATCCGCCGTGCGCTGGCCGACGTGATGATGGAGGGCGTTGGCGTCTATCGAGACGAGGCGCTCCTCACCAGCGCCGTGAAAGAGATCCAACGACTGAAGGGGGAGTACCAGCACGTGCGCGTTGAGGATACGGGGAGCGTCTTCAACACGGATCTACTTGAGGCCCGTGAGCTCGGCTACCTCCTTGACGTATCTGAGGCGACCGCCGTCTCCGCCCTTGCGCGAAAAGAGTCGCGCGGCGCGCACAGTCGCGAAGACTATCCAGAGCGCGATGATGCGAAGTTCCTGGCGCATACAATGGTCTGGCGCGGCGCTGGAGAAGCTCCAGCAACCAAGATTGACTACAAGCCGGTGACCATTACCAAGTTTGAGCCGAAGCCACGCGTATATTAGGAGGCGTGATGGATGTTGAACTGAAGATCCACCGTTTCGATCCCGAGCGAGACAGCGCGCCGCACTGGGAGACGTATCGCGTTCCGGTTGAGCCGATGGATCGCGTCCTTGACGTGCTGACGCGTGCCAAAGAGCTGCTTGATGGGAGCATCACCTTCCGACGCTCTTGCGCCCACGGAGTTTGCGGCTCCGACGCGCTGCTCATCAACGGGCGGAATCGCTTGGCCTGCAAGGTGCGCGTGGAGCAACTCGGGAAGAGCATCAGCGTGGCGCCGCTCCCTGGCCTCCCCGTGGTGAAGGACCTCGTGGTGGATATGGACGAGTTCTTCGGCAAGTACCGATCCGTCCTTCCGTTCCTGATCGCCGATGAGCCAGAGGGGACAGGGGAGCGCTTGCAATCGCAGCAGCAGCGCGATGTCTATGACGACACCACAAAGTGCATCCTCTGCGCGGCGTGCACGAGCTCCTGCCCAAGCTTCTGGGCCCAGCCCGAATATGTTGGCCCTGCGGCGATCGTCAATGCGCACCGATTTATCTTTGACTCGCGCGACCAGGGGGCAGACGAGCGCCTTGAGATCTTAAGCAACGAAGACGGAGTTTGGCGCTGCCGCACCACCTTTAACTGCGTTGATGCCTGCCCTCGCGGAATCAACATTACAAAGGCGATCCTTGAGGTCTCTTCGGCGATCGGCTCACGCGGCTAGCGCGCGATGCGCTCGCTGATCGGCAGGACAGACGGTGCCTGCCGCGGGAATCCTGGCCCTGCATCCATTGGCGTTGCACTCTATGACGCATCACGCAATGGGTCTGACCGACCAGATGCGCCCCCCGACGCAACCATCTCCGCCGCGATCGGGACGACGACGAACAATGTGGCGGAGTGGAAGGCGGTCATCTCGGCGATTGAACTGGCAGCTGAGCTCGGCGCATCTGAGCTGCGACTTCTACTAGATAGCAAGCTCGTTGTTGAGCAGCTGAACGGCCGTTGGCGTGTGCGCGATGCGAAGCTTGCGCCGCTCTGCGATGAGGCGCGCGCGCGACTTGAGCGCTTCACGCAATGGAGTGCGGCGCATGTCCCTCGCGAGCAGAACGGCCAGGCTGATGCGCTCGCGAACGAAGGGCTTGATCGTGCACTGCGCGGCGGTCCAGCGTGGGTGGTGCGCCGACCAGATGATGTGGCGCGATCTCGGGGCGCTACGGACCGCGCCACGGACCGCGCAGCGGGCGACACTCCAGTCTCGGAGGCGGATGGTGCCGCTACGCGGCTCACGCTCCTCGGCACAGGGGCATCGCGTGGTGTGCCGCGCGTTGGCTGTCGCTGCGAGGTTTGTCTTTCAAAAGATGCTCGCAACCAGCGCCTGCGCAGCTCGCTGCTCCTGGAGTGGCGTGACCCGGCAACGGAGACGCCGTGTGCGGTGGTGATTGATCCAGGAATGGATCTTCGGCAGCAGGCGCTTCGCGTTGGACTGGAGCGCCTTGATGGCGCGCTGATCACGCACATTCACGTGGATCACACCGGTGGCATTGACGAGCTGCGCGCCTACACCGATGCACAGGATGCGGTGATGGACGTCGGCGCCGGACCTGAGACCTGCGTCGAACTTCTTCGTCGTTGGGAGTACGCCTTTGATGGGCGGACCGCACCTGGGCATGGGATCCCAGCGCTGCGGCTGGTGGAGGCGCGTCCGCACGTGCAGATTCGCGGTCGTACCTTTGAGGCGATCCCACTCGTGCACGGTCGTCGTCCAGCGCACGGCTGGCGCAGCGGCGGCGTTGCCTATCTCACCGATGTGAGTTCGGTGGCGCCGAGCTCACGCGAGCGGCTGAAGGGGCTCGACACGCTGATCATCTCGGCACTGCGTGATCTGCCGCACCCAACGCATCAGACGGTGGAGGAGGCGCTCGCCGTGATTGTGGCGCTTGAGCCGCGCCGCGCGATCCTCACCCACCTAGATCACGACCTTGACTACCAGGAGCTCGCAGCGCGGCTCCCTGACGGGGTGCTCGCCGGCTTCGATGGGCTCGTCGTGGAGGTCGCGGCGCGCTAGACTCCCCTTCGGCGAGATGGTCGGACGGCCGCGAGCGTACCTTCGGGTGCGTTCGAGGAAAGTCCGGGCTCCAAGGTGTAAGGCAGCGGGTAACGCCCGTCCGCCGCGAGGCGCGGACTAGTGCCACAGAGACGAGTCCGCCACTGAGCTTCGGCTCGGAGGCGGGGTGAAACGCGGCAAACTCTGCCTGGAGCAAGGTCAAATAGGGGGACGCTTCGGCCCTTGTGGTCGGAACTGGCGCACCGCCAGGGTCTCCGGGTTGATCGCTCGAGCCACCGAGTAATCGGTGGCCTAGATGGATGGCCGCCCCTCCCGCAAGGGGGGACAGAACCCGGCTTACAGACCATCTCGCCGACTCCCTCTCACGCTCACCCCCCGCCCAGGGGCCCTCCTCCCACGCACCCCTTGACAGGTGGGGATGGTGGGGGCAGAATGCACTGAAGTGGCTGTAAGTGGGGTGTGGTGGGGGTACCCACCCCCGAGGGCCACCGCGGAGGGGGTACAGGTGTTTACTGGCGAATACCGCCATACGATCGACGGCAAGGGACGAGTCGCCGTCCCCGCGCGCTTCCGCGCGCAGCTCGACGACGGCGCTTTCGTCTCCCGCTGGCTAGATAACTGCCTCGCGATCTTCCCTCGCGCCGCCTGGGACGACCTCGCCGCAAAGGTTGCGGCGCTCCCCACCGGAAATGCGAGTGCGCGCGAGTTCGGCCGATTCCTCTTCGGGAGCGCATTTGAGGTTGAGCTTGATGCACAGGGACGCCTCCTCCTCCCCGGCACGTTGCGCACTTGGAGTCGCCTTGAGGGCGAGGCAATGGTCGTTGGCGCACGTGATCACGCAGAGATCTGGACACCTGCGCGTTGGGATACGTATCGCGGCGGGATGGAATCCTCTGATGTGCTCGCCGCGCAGTTGGAAGGGCTCGGCTTCTAATGCCGCAGGCGCGGGGAGCTGCGCATGAGCCGACGCTTCACCAGCCAGTCTTGCTGCGCGAATCGCTCGACGGCCTCGCAATTCGCGCCGGCGGGCACTACATCGATGCAAACCTCGGTGGTGGGGGACACGCAGAGGCGGTGCTGACGGCGAGTTCGCCGAACGGTCAGCTCCTTGGTATTGACGCAGACCCAACGGCGATTGCACGTTCGCGTGTGCGACTCGCACCATTTGGTGATCGCCTGCATACCTTTCAGGGGAGCAACGCGCGCATTGCCGAAGCAGCGGCGGCTGCCGGATTTACGAGCAGCGACGGGATCCTTTTTGACCTTGGCCTCTCGTCGGATCAGCTCGTTGATCGCGAGCGTGGCTTTGGAATTCGTGCCGGCGGCGCACTGGATCTTCGATTTGATTCATCTCAGGGTGAGTCTGCGGCGGCACTACTTGCACACTTGAACGTTCCAGAACTTGCTGGACTGCTTCGCGAATATGGTGAAGAGCCACAGGCGAACAAGATCGCGCGAGCGATTGTGGCACGCCGAGCCGCAACACCGATTACAACGGCAGAGGATCTGGCAGCGCTCATTGAAGAGGTTGCAACGCGACCGGGGAAGCCATCGCGAATTCACCCAGCAACACGAGCCTTCCAGGCGCTGCGAATTGCTGTTAACGATGAGCTTGCGGCACTTGCGACGGCGCTTGATGCCTCAATCCGACTCCTTGCCGCTGGCGGAAGGATCGTCGTGCTGACGTATCACTCGCTGGAGGATCGCATCGTCAAGCGCGCCTTCGCCGCTGCAGCACGCGGCTGCATCTGTCCGCCACGTCTCCCAGTCTGCGGATGCGGGCAACTTCCAACGCTTCGGCTCATTACGGATAAGCCGATTACGGCGTCTGAAGAGGAGATTGCGGAGAATCCGCGTAGTCGCAGCGCAAAGATGCGCGTTGCTGAGCGCTTGGCGGTGGCTGCATGACGGCGATCGGTCGACCACTCCGCGGTGCGCAACTGATCGCGCCGATCACGCAACAGCGCGTTGCTGATGGGCGCTTCGCCGCTGCCGCTCGACAGCGCGCTGCGATTCGACAAGCCTTTCAGCCGCTCCCTGGAGTGAGCGGGAGCGGTTCAATTCGTACCGGATCACGCCCCCTCCCTGGCGCAGCGGTGCCGCGCACCGCAGTAGTGCCTGGGCTGCGACCCCGTGGTCGGGTTGGCGTATCGGCTTGGGACTCTACTGAACGATCTGGACTCTTCGGCACGCAACTCTCGAGCGTGATCGCTGTGGGCGCGGCAGTCTTCGCCGCAGCCTTTGTGATGCTCATCCTCAGTCTTGAGGTCACCACTGCGGCGGCGCGAAGAGAGACACTCATCAGTGAGCAGGCGCGTATCGTTGAGCAGATTCGCATGGGCGAGACGGACATGAGCCGACTCGGTCGCGAGCCGGCGGTGCGACGTCGCGCTTTTGAACTCGGGATCGGACAGTTGACCGACCCGCTGATCGTCGAGGAGCGCTGAGGTGGCGCACGATCCGCGCGTGATGCGGACCGATGCGCAAGGCAGGGCTCTCGTCGTGGCCTCAATCCTGATCCTGGCAGGCTCACTCTGCTTCGCTCGCCTCGCGCAGTGGCAGCTCGTTGATCGCGAGCGCCTCCTCGATGCGGCAGGGAGTCGAATCAGCGATACCGCCGTTGCCGATCCACTCCGCGGCACGATCACCGACCGGAGCGGGAGCGTGGTCCTCGCAAGCACCGTGATGCGTCAACAGCTCGTTGCGCAGCCTTCGGCTCTTAGTGCCGAGGAGAAGGCCTCCGTGCGCGACGCGCTCATCTCGTTGCTGGAGCTTGATGGAGAGGCCGCGTCGCGCCTCACTGCGGGGCTGAACTCCACGCGTCAGTGGAGCATCCTTCACCCTGGACTTACCGACCAAGAGGCCGAGCTCGTGAGGTCCGCCGCCGCCGCTGGGGAGCTTCCAGCTATCTCGCTCACGCCAGTGCGTATGCGCTACTACCCGCAACCGGGTGGTGCAGCAGAGAGCAGCCTTGCGAGTCACGTCCTTGGATTCGTCAACGGTGATGGGTTTGGTCAGTACGGCATTGAGTCGTACTACAACGAGCTGCTGGCGGGGAGCAGTCAGGTCACGCGAACCGAGCGCGGTGCGGATGGCATCGAGCGCCAAGTAGAGGTCTCAGCCGCACTTCCAGGAGTTGACCTGCAGCTCAGCATTGACGCGGGGTTACAGACACTTGTTGAGCAAGAGGCTGCCGCCGCTGGCGTTGCGAACCAGGCTGAATCAGTCAGCGTGGTGGTGATGGATCCATACACTGGTGACGTCCTCACCTCTGCCTCATGGCCTGCATATAACGCGAACCGCTACAACGTCACCGCCGCTCGCGATCCGCGTCGATTTGTTGACCCAACGATTAGCAGCGTCTATGAGCCGGGCTCCGTCATGAAAGCGATCACTAGCGTCGCTGGAATAGAGAGCGGCGTTGTGACACCACAGACGGTGATCAACGACCAGTCGGTGCTTCAACTAGACAACGGCGTAAACTCAGTCCGCAACGCTGATCATCGCTCGAAGGGTGCGCTCACGTTGAGTGAGGCGTTCGCGTGGAGCAGAAATATCATCTTCTCAAAGATCGCACTCTCTCTCGGCAAGAGTACGAGTGAGGCTTCACAGCGACTCTATGCAACCTGGCTGCGCTTTGGCTTCGGCGGAAAGACTGGGATTGACCTCTCCGGCGAAAGTCAGGGACTTGTGAATAGCCCAGCAGAGCAACGGTGGAGCGAACTTGACCTTGCGAACGGTTCGTTCGGACAGGGTGTCAGCGTGACGCTGATGCAGCTTGCCACCGCATACTCCGCGATGCTGAATGGCGGCGTGCTCGTCCGACCTCGCGTAGTTCACGCAATTAACGGTGTTGAGCAGCCGGTTACCACGCGCGGGCTCGCAACGTCGGGGCGAGTCTCATCACAGATCATTGAGATGACGAAGGGACTCACACGGATCGTGCCGCTCTACACCCGCCTCGCCAACATCCCTTCCTATGCTTCTGGAGGGAAGAGTGGCACCGCGCAGATCTGGCTCACCAAAGAGAAGAACGGTGGTACGGCGGGCTGGGATAAGCGCCACTTCAACTTCACCTATGTGGGCTGGATCGGTCAGACCGCTCCTGAATACGTGGTGGCGGTCTCCATTCGCCGCGGGACGCCGATCGTGAACATGCAGGGGAACATCCAGAACAACATTGAATCCTTTGAACTCTTCCGCAGGGTTGCAGAGGAGCTCGCCTCACTCTTCAACATTCCTCCCGCCGTACCCGCAACTGGGAGCGGCTCAGCTTCCCCCGCCCACCGCAGGGCACCGGAACCCTCCGCTCTGGTGGGTCTGATGGTGGGCGGGGACCCTCTTCGTCGGCAGTTTGTGTTGCGGCGGACATGAGCGTGGCGAGCGCGAACGTGTCCCGGGTGAGCGGTCTTCTCGCCGCGAGCGGCGCGGAGCTCGCGCGTCTCACTGACGCAACGCTGCTGCGCGACGGTGCGGCGCCGATCCGTGGCGCAGCGGTTGACTCACGGCGCATCGCGGAACGCCGCGGCGCGCTCTTTGTTGCCCTCCCTGGTGTGCAGACAGATGGACGTCTCCACCTCCTCCATGCGATCGAGCAGGGGGCGAACGCACTCCTTATTGAAGAGGGTGGTGATCGCGCCGCCCAAGAGCATCTACAGCTCGCCCTTTCCGCAGCCGCTGAGCGCGGGGTCTCCATCCTCAGTGTCCCGAGTGGTGTTGCAGCGTTGAGTCAACTTGCGTCGGCATGGCGTGCCCGCTTTGACGTAGAGACGATCGGCGTCACTGGATCAGTAGGGAAGACGACCACCAAGGAGGCGATCTACAGCGCACTCGGCGGCGAGAGGGGGCGAGTGGCGGCGACGCCAGGGAATGCGAACAATGAGATCGGTCTCCCGCTTGCGCTGCTCAACCTGCCAGACGCCGCGGAACGCTTTGTGGCGGAGATGGGGATGTATGTGGGGGGCGAGATCAGCGCCCTCTGCGAGATGGCGCGGCCACATATCGGTGTGGTCACGGCGATTGATGCCGTACACGCCGAACGTGCGGGAGGACTTGACGCGATTGAATCGGCGAAGGGGGAGCTCATCGCCGCTCTGCCGGCTGACGGCTGGGCGATCCTCGCCGCGGATGATGCCCGTGTGATGCGACTCGCTGCACGTGGACCGGCACGCGTCCTTACCGCAGGGCATGCTGAAGGGGCCGATGTACGCATCGTCAGTGTGGAACTTGACCAAGAGACGGCGCGCACACGAGTGGAGCTACGCGTTGATGAAGAGCGACTCCAGATTGACCTTCCGCTCTTCGGTGCGCAGTTTGCGCGATCGGCGGCGCTTGCGATTGCCGTGGCGAAGGTATGCGGCCTTGACTTGAGTACCGCTGCAAGCCGTCTGAGTGAGGTGCAACTACCGAACGGTCGGGCGAGCGTGAGCAACATCGGTGGTGTTCGCCTGATTGACGATGCATATAACGCTGCGCCGAGCAGCATGGCGGCGGCACTTGTAACGCTCTCAAGTGCAACAGGCGCACGCTTCGCTGCGCTCGGGGCGATGGGAGAGCTTGGCGAATACGCTGCCGCCGCGCACGAGGAGATCGGTCGCGCCGCCGCCGAGAGTGGCCTCACGATGCTGCTCGTCTTCGGCACGGAAGCGGATGGGATCGCCGCTGGTGCCCGCAGCGCAGGGATGCCAGTTGATCAGATCGTGCGGCTCTCAGCAGACGAGCAGGGGATCATCGCGGGTGCAGGGCTGATCGCCGATCGCGTGCGCACCGGGGACACGGTGTTGATTAAGGCGTCGCGTTCCGTTGCGCTCGAGCGACTTGTCGCTGCGTTAGATGAGCGGCTGATTGGAGGCAACGCATGATTGCTATTGTTCAGGCACTTGTCCTCTCATTCGGTTGCGTCTGCCTCCTCATGCCCGCCTATCTGCGACTCCTTCGACACAGCGGTTTCGGTAAGCGCGTGCGCCGAGAGTTTGGTCCCGACTGGCACATCGTGAAAGAGGGGACACCAACGATGGGTGGGCTCCTCCTCGTCGTGGTGGTGCTCGCCCTCTCGCTCCTGCTCGACGCGGTGGATGCATCAACGTACGCGATCCTCCTCGCGCTTCTGGGCGTGTCGCTCGTTGGCGCTTTTGACGATTGGCTCAACGCGCGCACTGGGATCGGCATCTCTGCTCGTCAGAAGCTGCTCTGGCAGATCGGCGTCTCCATCATCTCAGCGGTCTACATCCAGCAGCACTTCGCCTTCGCCTCACTCGTCGTCCCACTCGTTGGTGAGGTGCCGATTGCACCGATCCTGTGGATCACCGTTGCTGTGGTGGCAATCGTTGCCACGAGTAACGGAGTTAATCTCACCGACGGGCTCGATGGCCTCTCTGGCGGGACGATGGTCTTCGCCTGGATCAGTTACATGGTGATCGCACTCCTGAATGCACCAGGGCAGCTGAACGTTGCCATCATCTGCGCGCTGATCGCCGGCGCACTCGTTGGATTCCTCTGGTTCAATATCCATCCGGCGAGCGTCATCATTGGCGATACGGGGGCGCTAGGATTCGGTGCCGCGCTCGCAGTGACAGGCCTTGTGACGGGCCACATCCTGCTCCTTCCGCTGATCGGCATCATCTTTGTGGTTGAAACCGGCTCGGTGATCTTGCAGGTGGCGAGCGTGAAACTCACCGGTCGACGCATCTTCCTCTTTACACCGATCCATCACCACTTTGAGCGACTCGGCTGGGCGGAGACACAGATCACCTTCCGCTTCTGGGTGATTGGTGCCATCGGCGGCATCCTTGGCATCGTCGTCTTCCTTGCAACACGTGGCGTTGGGGCGTAGTCGTGGGTGGCGCGCTCTCGCTTAGCGATCTGAGTGCCACCGCCGTTAACGCGGGGAGCCTGAAGGGGGCGCGCGTCGTGGTGCTTGGTGCGGGACGCACCGGACAGGCGGTCGCCGAGTTTACCGCTGCGCATGGAGCGAACGTCACGTTGCACGATAGTGCTGAGGCGGGGACGCTTCAGGCTGCAGTTGACCGCTTCGCATCTGGTGGCGTCACCCTCGCCTTTGGCGCTGGAGCGGCTCTCGCTCCGCTCCTTGTGACGGCGGATCTTGTGGTGCACAGCCCCTCGGTCACACTCGGCTTCCCGTCAGTGAAGGAGTCGGTTGCTGGACCGTTACGCGACTACGCCGCACGCGCGATCGGCCCGGAGGGAGAGGCAACGAAGCGAGAGGCGCTCCTGATCAGTGAGCCAGAGTGGACACTGCGCCTCCTCGGCACGCGTTGGCGAATTGGGATCACCGGGACGAAGGGGAAGACCTCCACGAGCGCCCTGATTGCAGCGATCCTTGCTGCTGATCCAACCAGCCCCGTGGAGCTCGGTGGCAATAACGGCGTTCCACTAATCGGCAAGGCGTCTGGACTATCCGAGACGACGCGCGTTGTGCTGGAACTATCAGAGCTGCAACTCCCCACGATCGTGAGCAGCGTTGATGTTGCTGTCTACACCAACATCACGGTTGATCATCTTGATCGTCACGGGAGTGTTGAGGGGTATCGCAAGGTGAAGCGACTCCTCGCCGATCGCGTAGATTCGGATGGCGTCCTTATCGTCAACCTCGACGACCCGGTCACGGCGGGGCTTGCTGGGATTGGGCGTGTAACCACTGTTGGATATCGCCGCGATCGTCCAGTGGCAGGCGGCGTCGGGATCGTTGACGGCTGGATCGTTGCGGCGGGTGTGCCCC
>CALMIH010000147.1 GCA_937864085.1 uncultured Chloroflexota bacterium | reverse complement strand
TAAGCGCCAGCGCACCTCGCCATCGGCGCGAATCGCCCACGTCTCCACTTCGCTCTGCACGATGACGTGCTCGAGTCGCGGCGATGCCATCAGCGCCACCACGGGCGTGCCGGTCTGATGCATCCAGGCGAGCTCTCCGCTGCGTGATGCAAAGGCGTAGACGGTGAAGCCGTAGCCCACAACAAAGAGCGCCCCCTCATCCCAGTGGATGGCGCGCGGTTCGTCGTAGATGACGGAGGCGAGACGCACCGCCCATGCGCCGCCCGGATGCTCAATACGCATCTCCATGCGGCAGAGTCGATTCGGATCCTCTTCGGCGCCAGCGCCGAGTGCGCCGTGATCAATGAGTGAAGCACCGGCTTCGGAGAGGGCGAAGACGGCGGCTGCCTGGCCGCTACTCCCCCAGGTTGCGCGGACGCGCAGGCCACCAGGGAAACTCGTGATCAGGCTGCGCGGCTCTGCGGCGCCTGAGGGGATCGGGGCGGCGGCACGCTCGGTCATTCCGTGATTCTACGCGCGGCGTACGATGGGCCGATGAAAGCGATCCTCTTCGACTGGGACGGCACACTGATTGATACCGCCGAGCACGTGTATCAGGCGAACGTGGAGGTGATCAAGTCGATCGGCCTCCCGCCGCTCAGCCGCGAACTCTACGGGCAGCACTACTCACCAAACTGGCGCCTGATGTACGCGGCGCTCGGCATCCCTACTGACCTTATTGAGGGGGCGGCTGGCCTCTGGCACGCGGCATATAAGGGGCATGAGGCGGAGCTCCTCCCCGGCGCGCGACCGGCGCTTGAGCGACTCGTTGCCGCCGGAATTCCAATCGGCGTGGTCACCGCGGGCGATCGGAAGGTGGTCGCCGACCAGTTGAAGCGCACCGGTGTTGCCGACCTACTCGGCGCCGTTGTCTATGGCGACGACATCGCCGAACAGAAGCCGCACCCCGAGCCGCTGCGCCGCGGGCTCGCCGCACTCGGTCACGCCAGCACACCAGACCAGGCGGCCTACCTCGGCGACACGCTGGATGATGTGCGCATGGCGCGCGCCGCCGGCGTTCGCGCGATCGGCGTGCAGTCGCCCTTCTTCCACCCCGACCGCTTCCTCCACGAAGCCGATGCGCACGAACACGCTGAATCGGTCGCGGCGTGGGTGGACGCGTATCTAGCGGCGCGAACGCGCTAGACTCACCGCATCGCGACAGGGGAGCGCCCGAAGGCGCTGAGAAACGGGAGAGCCCGTGACCCTACGAACCTGATCCGGGTCATGCCGGCGAAGGGAGAACGCAGGAGCCCCGCGCGATAGAGAGCGAGGGCACATGCGCGCAATCATTCTCGCCGGTGGCGATCAGCCCGACCCGCGCGCGCTCAGCGCCGCCTGGCCGGGTTGGGAGCGCGCCGATCTTGTGATTGGCGCCGATGGCGGCGCGCGCGCCGCAGCGCCGCTCGCCCTACCGCTCCATCTGATCATCGGCGACTTTGACACCCTCACCGCCAGTGAAGTGGAGGAGTTTGCCGCGCGCGGCGTGCGCGTTGAGCGTCTCCCACATGAGAAGGACGCCACCGACACCGAACTCGCCCTTCTCACCGCACTTGATGCTGGCGCAACGGAGATTGTGATCCTTGGCGCGCTCGGCTCCAGTGGTGGGCGCAGCGATCACGCGCTCGGCACCATCTCGCTCCTGGCACACCCACGTGCGCGCGGCGTGAAGCTGTCACTTCTTGATGTAACGAGTCGCATCCAACTGCTCGTTGCGCCAGTGCGCTGCAGCATCAGCGCGCGACCTGGCGCCATCATCTCGCTCGTTCCATGGGGCGCCGACGCACGCGTCACAACCGAAGGGCTGCGTTGGCCACTGCGCGACGAACTCCTGACGAGTGGGAGCACGCGTGGCGTCTCTAATGAGAGTCTCGGCGATCTCACTATTGAGCTCCATGCAGGGGCGCTGCTCGTCAGCGAGGGGGCATGATGCGAACGTGGAGCCTGATGCACTTGGTTGCACTCTCCGTGATCGGTATCACCTGCGGCGCACTCTTCGCCGGATGGAATCTGATCTGGGGTGCGCTGACGCCACTCTTCGCGCTCGTCCTTCCGCTGCAATACCTCCTCCTCGCTGGCACCTGGGTGATCGCGGGGCCACTGGCTGGACTCCTCATCAAGCGACGCGGCGCCGCGCTGGCTGGTGAACTGATCGCCGCATCCGTCTCCTTCCTGCTCGCGAGTCAGTGGTCGATCGACGCGCTCTTCTCTGGCGCGGTGCAGGGACTCGGCGCAGAGCTGGTCTTTGCGATCTTCGGCTATCGCGTCTGGGGCTGGCCAGTCCTGATCTTCGCTGGCGCCGCATCTGGCGTCGGTATGGCGCTGCATGATCTGCCGCTCTACTTCGCCGGGGTTGATGCGGGATACGCCGCGGCACTCGCCATCGCAATGGTTGTCAGCGGTGCGCTGCTCGGTGGTGGTGGCGCACTGGTGCTCCATCGCGCCTTGCGGAAGAGCGGCGCACTTGGCGTGATCGGTGCCTGAGTCGTCGGACTCCGCACTTCCCAATATCGAGATCGCCGATCTCGTCTGGCAACCCGCTGGCGCTGACGCGCCAACGTTAGATCTGCGTGGCAGCAACATTCGCGTTGCCGCTGGTGAGACGCTGCTGATTAGCGGCGCGTCTGGTGCGGGGAAGAGCACGCTCGCCGCGGCGATTGCTGGACTCCTCGGCACCCTCCTCCCCGGGACGCTGCGCGGCACGCTGCGCGTGGGCGGCGTCGATCTTGTTGCCGCAGCAGCGGAGGGTGCGGCTGGCGTACCGCGCGAACTCCTTGGGCCGCTCGGCTTCGTCGCCGCCGGACCCGCGCCGCGCCACGCGCTGCCGCGACTCTTAGATGATGTGGCCCTTCCACTTG
>CALMIH010000146.1 GCA_937864085.1 uncultured Chloroflexota bacterium | reverse complement strand
TCGGAGGCATCAGACGCGTCGGGGCCGATGTGGCGATCAGCAAAGTTGTGTGTTCGCTGTGATCCGGACATGGCGGCACCCCCTCGGTGCCCCGCTGTCCTTCTGCCTGAGAGCATCCCTGCGACGCAACAAGCGTTCGCAAGTTCCTCCGTCGGCGCGCTGCGCGGATCACTCCACTCAACGCTCTCCAGCGTCCCCATCCCCGCGCGGTCCATCTGCCTGAGAGGTTCCGGACCGTTGCTCCGTCGGCGCCGCAGCTGCGATCAGTCTGACCCGATCACCCCACGAACTCTTCCGCGCGATTCACTTGAGGGTTCTGAGCTGATTCTACCCCTGAACTGCTCATCTCTGAAGGTGCAGTCTCACCTCAGTCGCGCTGCGATCAACGATCCACCAGGCGCGGATGCCGGGTTCGCCGCCTGGCGCCGTCTGGCTCGGCGAGAGGGAGACGAGGAGATAAAGCGCGTCCGGGTAGCCGGCCACGCTGGTGTCGGTGATGGAGGGGACGGCGGGTGAAGCGACGTGGGAGTGAACGATCCCCCAGATGAATTCACCTGCGTCATCGGCGTCAATGCTGATGCGCAAGAGTTGCGCAGAGTCAATCTCATAAAGCGTTGATGAGGCGAGCACATTGGTTGTTGGGATCCAGCGGAGTGGCACGCCACCCGATGCAGCAGGTGCGCTGCCGATGATGATGCCGCACGCCTCGCGTGGCGCTTCGGCGCGCGCGTATGCACGCATGGCAGTTATGATCTCGCGCGACAGCGAGACGCGCGTTGGGCGATCAGCGACGCTCACTGCCGGATACTCATAGGCACCGCGCTACCACCAGAAGACATCGCCCTCGAGCGCGTCCTCCATCTCGTCAAGGTTTCCATCACCAAGTCCTGCAGAGAAGTATTTCCATCCTGCATCACATGCAATGAAGACGATGTTGCTGTTTGGCGCTGCGTCGCGCGCAACGCGCAGCGCAACGGCGAGCGTTGCGCCAGTTGATGGTCCAGCAAGGATGCCGCTACTGCGCGCAAGTGCGCGCGCCGCCATGATGGAATCGCGGCTGTTGACCAGCACGCGCCCGGCGAGCAGCTCCGTCTCCATCACCTCGGGCGTGAAGCCGTCTTCAAGCGATCGGAGCCCAGTGACTTTCTCGCCGGGCATTGGCTCGGCGGCCCAAATCCTGGCGCTCGGCTTCTCGCGCGCGAAGTAGCGTGCAAGGCCCGTGGCGGTGCCGCCAGTACCGAGTCCAGCAACAACAACATCCACCTCGGGGAGATCGGTGAGGATCTCTGGCGCGGTAGTCACCTCGTGCACCTTCGGGTTTGCCTGATTGCTGTACTGATCTGGCATGACGTACTTGGTGTCTCCCTTCGCCATGGCGCGTGCGAGCAGAACGGCGCCGTTTGAACCTTGATCAGCTGGAGAGTCAACGATCGTTGCGCCGAGCGCGCGCACGAAGGCGCGGCGCTCTTCGGTCACGTTTGCTGGCATCACCAGCGTGAGCGGAATGCTGCGTGCCGCGGCATGCACGGCGAGTGCTGCACCAGTGTTGCCGCTCGTTGGCTCGAGGAGCTCCTTCCCAGGTGTGAGCAGCCCCTTGAAGAGGAGGTCGTCAATCAGCGCCTTGGCGGTGCGGTCCTTAATGGAGCCGGTTGGCCCAAGGAGCTCCACTTTGGCGAAGAGATGGATCCCCTTCGCGCGCGCCGCCCCAGGGAGCAGCGCGTCAACGCGAATGAGCGGCGTGCCGCCGATCACCTCGCCGATCTGTTCGTAGCGCACTAGCGCAGCCTAAACAACGAGGGTGCACCGCCCGCCATCGCTGGAAGGATCACCACTTCGATCCCGTCTTGAGTTGGCGTTTCGAGTCCTGCGAGATGGCGTACGTCGGCACCATCAACGTAGACGTTCACCCAGCGGCGCAGCGTGCCGTCCGCTTCGAAGATCTGCTCGCGCAGATCTGGGTGCGCCGCAGTCAGGGCAGTGAGCACCGCACCGAGCGACGCGCCATCAACGCTAACGAGCTTTGCGCCGCCGGTCTGAGTCCTGAGTACTGGTGGAATCCTGACGCTGATGCTCATGCTGCTCCCCCTTTCGCTGTGCCGTCGCCGCACGCAACGCAGTGCGGATCTCGTTTCACTGTGAGCTCCGTAAAGGTCCCCTCAAGTGCATCCCAAAGAAGGAGGCGGCCGATCAGCGGCTCGCCAATCCTGAGCAGCATCTTGAGCGCCTCAGTTGCCTGCAGCACGCCGATCACGCCCGGAAGGACGCCAAGCACGCCAGCAACGCCACAGCTCGGCGCCATCTCCGCCGGCGGCGGTGTTGGATGGAGGCAGCGATAGCAGGGGCCAC
>CALMIH010000145.1 GCA_937864085.1 uncultured Chloroflexota bacterium | reverse complement strand
ATCTCCTTGATCTCCAGCTTCACCTTGCCGGCGCTGATCTCGCCGATTGCAGCGCGAAGTACTTCGACGTTTGCGCCACCCTTGCCGATCACAACACCCGGCTTGGCCGAGTGGACGGTCACGGTGACGTAGTTCAAGCCGCGCTCGATCTCAACCTTCGAGATGCTGGCCGCAGCCAACTTCACGTCGATCAACTTGCGAATGCGCAGGTCTTCCTGGAGGAGCTTCGTGTAGTCCTTGTCGGCGTACCACTGGGCAGACCACGTCTTCGTGATGCCGAGTCGGAAGCCTACTGGGTGAACCTTCTGTCCCATGGTTAGGCCTCCTTTGCGCTTACAACAACGGTGATGTGGGTCATTGGCTTATGAATGGCGAAGGCTCGTCCCTGCGCGCGAGGTCGGAAGCGCTTCAAGGTTGGGCCCTCATCGGCACTGGCGTCGACCACGAAGAGGCGGTCGGCCGGAATGCTGTGGTTCGCTTCGGCATTTGCGGTTGCGCTCTTGAGCACCGAAGCAACGTCGCGAGCTGAGGAGTGCGGCAGGAAGCGCAGGATCGCCGTAGCGTCAGCCACTGACTTCCCCTTGATTGCGCGCACCACGAGCTGGGCACGGCGGGTCGAGCCGCGCACGTACTTCGCCGTAGCCTTCACGCGGATGCTCATGAGGCACCCCCTGCACTTGCGCCGGCGACGGCGGTGGTTCGGTCAACACGTGAGTGCCCCTTGAAGAGGCGGGTTGGCGAGAACTCACCGAGGCGGTGCCCAACCATGTTCTCCGTGAAGAAGACAGGCACGTGCTTGCGGCCGTTGTAGACGGCAATCGTGTGCCCGATGAAGTCTGGATAGATCACGGAGGCGCGCGACCAGGTCTTCACCACACGCTTCTCGTTGATGGCGTTCATGGCCTGGATGCGACCAAGGAGCCGCTTCTCGACGAAGGGGGCCTTCTTGCTTGAACGAGACATGCCTCCTCCTTCCTACTTCGCGTGCCGCGAGCGGACGATCAGCCGCTGCGTCAACTTGTTGCGGCGGGTACGGAGACCCATCGCAGTCTTCCCCCATGGCGTCTTTGGAGGCATGCCAGTTGGGGCCTTACCTTCACCACCACCGTGTGGGTGATCGACCGGATTCATTGCCGAACCACGAACCTCTGGGCGCTTACCCATGTGGCGCGCGCGGCCGGCCTTGCCGATCGACATGTTCTCGTGGTCGATGTTTGACACCTGACCGACGGTCGCCATGCAGAGGAGTGGGACGAGTCGCATCTCATTTGATGGCATGCGCACCGTGGCGAAGAGGCCCTCCTTGGCGACGAGCTGCGCGGCGGCGCCGGCAGAACGAACCATCTGGCCACCCTTCCCAGGAACGAGCTCAATGTTGTGGATCGTGGTGCCGAGCGGCATGCGCGCGAGCGGGAGGCAGTTGCCAAGCTTCGCTTCAGCGTTCGGCCCTGACTCAATCATGTCGCCAACCTTGAGGCCATTCGGGAGGAGCATGTAGCGCTTCTCACCGTCGACGTAGTTGAGAAGGCCGATGCGCGCGGAGCGGTTCGGGTCGTACTCCACGGTGGCAACGCGCGCTGGGATGCCGAGCTTGTCACGGCGGAAGTCGATCTTTCGATAAAGACGCTTCTGCTCGCCGCCACGGTGTCGGACGGTGATCTTCCCCTGATTGTTGCGGCCAGAGCCGCGCACCATCTTCTCGGTGAGCGGCTTGTACGGCTTGTCCGTCGTGATCTCTTCGAACGTCGGCATGGTCATCCCACGGACTCCGGCGCTCGTTGGCTTCAGCCGTCGTAGTGCCATGACTAGACCCCCTCGAAGAACTGAATCTTCTCGCCAGGGGCGAGGGTCACAACGGCCTTACGCCACGGCGTCGTCTTCCCCGGGAAGGGGCTGCGCGCGAGCGTGCCGCGCGTCAACTTCGCCTTGGTGGTGAGGACGTTCACTTCGGCCACTTTCACTGAGAAGAGCGTGGCGATGGCGGCGGCAATCTCAATCTTCGACGCGTCGTTGTGGACGGCGAAGGTGTACTTGCCCACCTGTGACTGCAGGATGGACTTCTCGGAGATCACGGGGCGAAGCACGGTCTCGTGCGCGCTGCGGCTCATCCGTACACCTCCTGGATGGTGGCGAGTGCCGACTGCTCAACGATGATCGTGTCGGCGTTGATGAGGTCAACCAGGTTGAGCGAGTCGGCGCGCAGTACCAAGAGGTACGGGATGTTCGCGGCGGACTTCACGAGGGCGCTATCAACGGTTGGGGCGACCACGAGGACGCGCTTCCCTGCGCTGAGGGCGACGCACATCTTGGTGATGACCTGTGTCTTTGGCGCCTCGATGCCGAGCACGTCGACCACCTTCAGCGTCTCAACCTTCGCGGCGAGTGCGCCAAGGAGTGCGGCACGGCGCATGCGCTTCGGCATTGGTGTTTCGTGGGAGCGAACCTGTGGCCCGAAGACCACACCGCCGCCCTTCCACTGCGGTGATCGGGTGGAACCCTGCCGCGCACGACCGGTCCCCTTCTGCTTCCATGGCTTGCGGCCACCACCGGCAACATCGTCACGCTTCTTTGAGGAGTGGGTGCCCGTGCGTCGGCCAGCGAGCTGCGAGACCACCGCCTGGTGCATCAGCGCCTCGTTCACTGGGCTCGAGAAGACGGCGGGCAGCTCAACGCTCCCCACCTTCGCTCCGGCCTTTGAGAAGACGTCAACGCTCGGCATTAGATCTGCACCGACTTACTCATCGCAACGAGCGCATTCTTTGCACCCGGGATGGAGCCCTTGACGAGAATGACGTTGCGCTCGCCGTCGCAGCGGATGACCTTCATCTTCTGCACGGTGACGCGATCAACACCCATGTGTCCGGCCATGCGTGTCCCCTTGTAGACGCGGCCTGGTGTGGTGCCTGCGCCGATGGAGCCTGGCTCGCGGTGATGGTCGGCGCCGTGTGTCTCAGGTCCGCTTGCGAAGCTGTGGCGCTTGATCGTTCCAGCGAAGCCCTTCCCCTTGGAGATACCGGTGACATCAACCAAGTCGCCTTCGGCGAAGAGGTTCACGTCGAAGGTCTGGCCGAGCGTCACGCCGTCAACGGAGTCGACGCGGAACTCGCGCACGACGGCGCATGCTGGAAGGTCGCCCTTGAACTGGCCGAGGTCTGGCTTGTTGAGGCGGCGCTTCCCAGCCTCAATGCCGACCTGCACCGCCGTGTAGCCGTCCTGCTCTGGGGTGCGGATCTTCGTCACCGTATTCGGCTCGATGGCGACCACGGTTACCGGCACCGAAGTGCCGTCCGCTGCGAAGATCTGGGTCATCCCAACCTTTCGGCCGAGCAGTCCAAGCGTCACTTACTCACCTACATCTTAATTTCAATGTCGACGCCGGCTGCGAGCATAAGTCGCATCAGCGCGTCGACCGTCTTTGGGGTCGGA
>CALMIH010000144.1 GCA_937864085.1 uncultured Chloroflexota bacterium | reverse complement strand
GTCTTCTGGCCAGGTGCTGCCACCGGCGTTGGCGCGCCAACCGATCAGCCGGCGCGCATTGCGCGGCACTTTGTTGATCGCGGCGCAACGCTGATTCACCTCGTTGACTTTGACGGTGCGCGCGCGGGTGCGCCGCAGAACCTTGCGGCGATCGGCGCCGTGGCGGGACTCGTTGCAACACCACTTCAGGTTGCGGGCGGCATGGAGTCGCCCGAGGCGATCAAGATCGCGTTCGCCACAGGTGCAACACGCGTCGTTGTTGGAGCGGCCCTTCTGGACGAGCCAGAGCTCCTCGCCGCCTGCGCCGCCGCGGCGGGCGACTGGCTCGCCGTTGGCCTTGATCCACGCCCAGAGCGCCTCGCAGACTTTCCTTGGAAGCGCGCCGCTCGCCCCACCATTGACGATCTCCTCCAGCAGCTCAGCGCCGCTGGGATTCAGCGAATCGTGCTGAGCCACGGCGGTAACGCGAGCGAGGCGAGCGCATTCGCGCAGCTCGCGCAGCGCTACCCCTCAATGGAGCTCAGCGTTGCTGGTGGCGTCACTGATCTTGATGGCGTGCGGCGACTCCGCGATGCGGGCGTGAGTTCTCTCATTCTCGGTGAGGCGCTCCTCTCCGGTGCGATCGACTTTGAAGAGGCGCAGGCGCTCGCCGCGCAGTCGCAGTAACGCCTAGTATTGCCAGATGAGAAAGTTTCTACCGACTTTGGCGCTTGTCGTTACAGCGGCGCTGCTCCTCGCCGCCTGCGGCTCTAGCACTACGAACGGATGTCCAACGTCACAGCCTGCGGCGCTTGCGGCTGGCGAGCAGCGTCAGATTGTCATGACGACCTCAATGGGAGAGATCACACTCCTCGTTGAGGCAGACCTCTCGCCGATCGCTGTTGGCAACTTTGTGGCGCTTGCTGAGTGTGGCTTCTATGACAACGTCATCTTCCACCGCATCGCCTACATGCAAGATGGCACCCCGTTCGTCATCCAGGGTGGCGACCCAACAGGGACAGGGACGGGTGGCCCTGGCTACAAGATCAAGGACGAACCAGTGGTCGGCGAATACGCGCGCGGCGTCCTTGCTATGGCGCGCAGTGCGGCACCAGATTCGCAGGGGAGTCAGTTCTTCATCGTCCTGGACGATGGGGCGCAGCCACCACTCGAGAGTGCGCGGACATACGCGATCCTTGGTCGGGTCACTGCGGGGATGGACGTCGTCGATGCGATCGCGGGCGTCGAGCGCGACGCGGAGGACCGCCCGGTTGTCCCTGTCACGATCCTCAGCACCACGGTGAGCACCCTCGCGCCATAAGCGGCACGGGCGGGTAGACTCTCACGACGCGCCAGTAGAAGCTGGCAAGAGGCGGCGTATGCCGCAGAAGTGAGGAGAGCATGGCGACCGCAGTCATTGAGACCACCCTTGGGACGATCGAATTTGAGCTCTTAGATGACGACGCGCCGAAGACGGCGGAGAACTTCGTCACGCTCGTAAACAAGGGTTTCTACACCGGCGTGATCTTCCATCGCGTGGTGCCAGGCTTCGTGATCCAAGGGGGCGACCCAACAGGAACTGGGACGGGTGGACCTGGCTATAAGTTCGCCGATGAGCCGGTGACGATGGGCTACGCCCGCGGGACAGTTGCGATGGCGAATGCTGGCCCGAACACCAACGGCAGCCAGTTCTTCATCTGCCTCGCAGACCTACCGCATCTTCCACCGAACTACACAATCTTCGGCCAGGTCGTCTCAGGGTTGAGCGTGGTCGATGCGATCGCCGCCGCCCCGTGTGGCCCTGGCGACCGGCCTGTTGAGCCTGTAACAATAAAGTCGGTCAGCATCCGCTAACCCCCGCCCACCGCGGCTGGAGGGGCGCGCACGGCAAAAATAGGGGGTTGGAATTGACCCTTCGGCGCGCTATCCTGAGAGCAGCTGTTCTTGTTCGAAGGTCATGGGTAGGTGGGTTAGGGTAGTCGCTTTAGGCGACGTGATAGATGCTCTTCGGGCGTAGCTGCGGAACTGACTTGTTCGTTCTAAAAGCGGACCGGCTTCAGGTGGCTCCCTTCACGGGGAGTCACCTGATTTATTTTCATCACGTATTCCCGCTATTCTGCCCCTCTCGCGCTCGTAGCTCAGTGGATTAGAGTGTCTCCCTCCGAAGGAGAAGGTCGCAGGTTCGAATCCTGTCGGGCGCACCATCCCCCGCCGAACGATACGCGCCTCCCAGCCGTCAAGCCCTAGAATCGGCGCATGGCTGACCCACGGTTGCAGAGCGTCCCGCCCCTTCGGCGGCCACTCCTTCTCCTGGCGTGCCTCGTCACACTCGTCGCGCTCGCCGTTGGCTTCAGTGGGACTGATGAACGGCTCCTTTTAGCCCCAGCCGCCGTTGCGCTCGTCTGGGCGGCCGCATACCGCGCGCAGCCAAACGAGAGCGTTCGCGAACTCCGTGGCACCTCAGCTGGCGTTGTTGTGGTCCGACGACCTCCACCAACCGGACCACGTCGCAGGAGAGAGATGCCGCCAACCCCATCTGAATACGCACCGTCTGCCGCGGTTGCGCAGGCCCGCGCCAAATCAAAGGACGGGAAGCCACTCATCAAGCGCGTGCAGTACGGACTCCCCGACCGACCGGCGGCCCCTGTCAGCAACGAGAAGAATGAGAAGGACGAGAAGAAGTCAAAGGGGAAGCGCCGCAAAGCGAAGGGTGGCGGAGAGGGCGGAAAGCCGACGCTCGGACTCTAGGCTCTTCGCGCTCGTTCGTTACGGTGCGATGCGCACATCAACGGTTGGTGGGTTCGCTCGGTTACCGCATCCGGCAGAACGCCATGACGAAGTGATGCTCGACTTCTCAGCACTATCCACACTGAGAGCCCAGCGCAGCTTCACCGCAACCCAACCAACAAGATAGATGCAGACAGCAGCGCGGTACGGCGGGATCCAGCTTGATGGATCTCGATCACCCTTTGACATGTTGACGTTGTCTGTTACTGCACGGAGCGCCCATGAGACTCCAATATCGTTTGCGAATGCAAGCCGTCTAGCTGAGGACCAGGCGTGCGCGCCAGACTTCCACGCCTCACTTAGCGCAACGACATGGTCAATATCTACATCCGACGCGTTGCTCCATGTCACATGGTCATAGAGGCTCAGCCATTTACCAGTGCGCACCGTGCGATAAGTGATTGTCACGTTCACTGTTGATTCAGTGATGAGCACCTCGGCGCGTGTATCAAAGCCGTCTCAATCAGCGTCAATCCAGCCGCCAAACTTTGAGCGCGCGTAGCCGCTCGTGTACTCCGACTGAACCTTGAGCCGGTTGAGCGCCGTGGTCATGGAGATCCGCGCGGTTGGAAGCGCGGCGAACGCCGGGGTGACCGTTGTGGCGATCGAGAGGAGCGCGGCAAGAAAGATTGGCGTCATCTACTCACCGTAAAGAGACCGCGAAGTAGTGGCACACCGTGCTCATCACGCACGTCAACCCGCAGATCAGGGCTTCCTTGCTGCTTGCTGATCTGGACGAGCGCGCGGGTCCCCTCCGTGACGGCGAGGTACTCAAGGCGGATGCGACGACGCGCTGCGGTGAGATGCTCTGGCACTATTGTAGCGAGCGCCTCCTCAATCACCTCAAGCCAGGCGGCATGGTTCACATGGCCGAGCGGGTCAATATCTGAGGTGCGCAGTGGGATCTCAACGGTGCGTGCGCTCGTCCCTTCAGGTGGAGTAGCTGAAATCTTGATCGGGAGGAAGGTTGCGCCGACGCGTTGAACAAACGCCTCAAACTCTGCAGGGAAGCGGCTTGGTCGGCCCTCCGCGTCGGTCATCACCCAATCAATAGCCGCGTCGGCAATGACGCGCCCGCTTGGCGTGAAGAGGCGGGTGTGTCGTCGCGCCATGACGTGGCGAAATCCGGCGAGTGAGGTGGTTGCAGTCATCACCTCATTAGAGTGCGGAGGCTGATCAATGAGCAGGTCAATTCCGCGCACCACCCAGCCCACGCCACGTGCTTCGTACCAGGCACGTCCGTATTCGAGCCCTTCGCTATGGAGCCAGGCCACATCTTGTGCGTGACGCAGCAGCGCCGCGGCACGCATGCGCCCGTCACGCCCGCACTCGTCAAAGCGCACGCCGCGCTCCTCTTCGCGGTAGCGCGCCTCAGCGGGGAGGCTGACCTCATCTGCGGCGTCGCCTGGGGCGAGCCGTGCGGCGAGTGCCTGTACTGCGTTTGCTTCGCTCACTCCGCTCACCCTGCGGCTAGCCGCGCCAGCGTGTCGAGCGTGATGATTCGCGTCTGTTCGCGTGGGCCGCGCAGAACGCTGAGTCGCGCAGCAACCGTGGCGGCGGTATCAAAGGCAACGATCCCGATCGCAATCCGAACTCCAACCCCCGCCGCTCGAATCCGCGCATCCTCGAGCTCGGCAAGGAGGCTGTCGTCGATGCCGCGCGCCCCCCACTTGCAGTCCCAGAGCTCTGGGACTGGGCCAGTCTCTACGGTCACATCAAACGGATGCGGATCGGCTGAGGCGCCGTCAACAGCGAAGCGGCGTTCACGGCGCACCATTCGTTCAGGTTCGCGCGAGAGTGCGGCGCGGCGCTTGAGTAGCTCAGCGGTGGTCGCCTCAACGATTGCGCCGCGATACTGCGCGTTCGACTGCGCCGCCTTCCCGCCGATCGCAAGTGCCCCTACGACGAGCGCGTCGTTCGGCGCACGGTGCGTTGGGAGAAGTCCAAAGTAGGCGGCGGCGGTTGCGGCGTCTGGCTCCGGATCACCCATCAACGCGCGCGCAAAGAGTCGATCGGGTGGCGCCGCGGCGGCAATCGCCTGCGCGAGCGGCTTCAAGATTGGATCGGCCTGAATACCTGAATAGACAACGGCGCGGCCGTCGCGTGGTGCGTCGGTAAATGAGATGCCACCTGGGAGTCGCGCCGCACTCCCACTCCCCGCCGCGCCACCAGCTGCATGCGCCTCTACGGGGAGCGCCTTCGGATTAAGTGCTGCCACAAGGAGTGTGGTGAGGAGGCGTGGATAGATCCCGATCCAGTCGATTGCACGATGTGGATCATTTGCGATGATGACACGCTCTACAACCGCAGTGAGTGCGTCAAGTGCTCCGGTGACGGGTGCTGGTAGCTCGCGCGCGCCGATCGCTGCAACGGTGCGCTCAATCTCCGTTGCACCTGACGTGCTGATGACCTGTGTGTAGTCGAGCGCTTCGGTAACCGTTTCACCGAGTGTTGTAAGGCGTGTGAACGTTTCAACCTGTGCGTTGAGCGCGCTCATGCACGAGGCCAGCGCAGCGCAATCGCATCAAGGAGTAGCTCTGGATTTCCGTTGCGGCGCACCGCGGTGAGCGCGCGATCAATGCTGATCAGCGCATCACGCCAAACCGTTGCCTCACAACGTGCCGCAACTGGGGTGAGCTCGTGCAGATCTTCTGGGAATCCGATTGATTCCGTAGCACCAGCGGCAACAAGTGCGAGGTCGCGCGCAACACCGCGCCAGAGGCGCAGCAGCGCGGCGGCGGCGGCACGTCGTTCGGCCGGTGTTGGCTTTGCACTGCTCCGCGTCGCCGCGGCCTTCTTCTTCGGTTCAACTTCAGCTGTGTCATCGGGCTCGCCATCTTGCGTGTCGGGCTCACCCTCTCCTGAAGTTGCGTCGCCCTCTTGTGTATCTACTCCTGCAGCGAGGATGGCGCTCGCGTCACCGATTAGCGTGGGAATCTGACGCAGTCGCGCATGTGGCGCTACACCAACGAAGTCAAGGAGCTGACGGCGAAGTTGCGCGTGTGCGCGTGCAGCATCTCCAGTGACGCCAGCTTCAAGGAGTGGTCCGGGGCGACCGCCCGCCATTCGGAGCAGGCGCATAGCTGTGGCGGCGTCAAGACCAAGCTGCGTGGCGAGGAGTTCGCTCGCCGCTGCACTCTCAGGAAGGCCGAGACGCACCGAAGCGCAGCGGCTACGGATTGTTGGCATCAGCGAGGAGTCCTCGGCCGCCGAAAGGATGATGTGCGTGCGTGGTGGTGGCTCTTCCAGCGTCTTCAGGAGTGCGTTCTGCGCCGCCTCACTCATGCGATCGGCGCGCTCAATGAGGGCGATGCGGCGGCCACCCTCCACGGGAAGGAGCGCGAGGCTCTGCTCGAGCTCGCGAATTGGTGTGATCCCGATCTCGTCTGCTGCGCCGCTCGGCGCGATCAGTGCAAGGTCGGCGTGACTCCCCGATGCAACGAGCCTGCAGGAGCGGCAGGCGCCACAGGCGCCGCCTTCAGCTGGTGCTGTGCAGAGGAGTGTGGCAACGGCGTCACGCGCGAGCGTCCCAGCGCCGGCACCACGAGGTCCAACGATGAGCAGCGCGTGAGGTGGTGAGTCGGCGAGGAGCGTCGCAAGGCGCGCGCTCGCTTCATCGTGACCGCGCGTCTTGAAGCTCGCCGGTGGGCGGGCGCTAACGAGAGGGCGCGAGGTGGCGGCGGAACGCTTGGCCGGCGTGCTGACCGCCTTCGCCATCTTGGTCGCCTCTTACCTCTTGCTCTTTGGTCGGGCGGCAGCCTTCTTCACCAGTGCCACCTTGGCGGCTGGCTTCTTTGCGGCAGGCTTCTTTGCGGCTGGCTTTGCTGCAGCAGGCTTTGCCGCCGCAGGCTTTGCCGCTGCGCGACCGCGTCCGCGGCCACTCACCGGTGCGTCCTTACCACTGAGGGCTGGCGAGCTCTCTGCAGAGCGACCGGTCGCCTCAAGCTGTGAGCGGAGGAGTGCCGCAACATCGGACGGGACGGACTCTGTGTCCATGCCGCCAGACATATTGGAGCGACTCGAACCGTCACGCTGCGAGCGCGCAACTTCGTCTGCAATGCGCGACGGCCCTGAGCCGAGCGCACGTCGTGATGCACCAGATGGCCCTACGCGTCCGGCACCACGTCGCCCTGCGAGCAGGTACTCCGGAACGCCGCGAGGTGCGTCGTTATCAAGATCGGAGAGTGACATCGTCTCGATCGGTCCGTCATACGACGAACCGCGAACTGGTGCCTCACCGCGCACGCCGTCACCGGTTGGTCCATCAGCAAACCCTTCGCCGCGTCCGCGTCGGCCGCGTCCGCCGCGACGGCGTCGACGACGTGGCGCATCGCCAAACTCACCACTCTCCGCCTGGTCGCGCGCTTGTCCTGGCGCTGGTCGTGTGAGGTCGCTCGGCTCTAGATCATCGAGTGACATCGTCTCAATGGAGTCAGCGTCAATCACGCTGTTCCCAACGCGCACCACCGCTGCACTGCGGCCTCGTGCGGCGACTGGTCGCCCCGCGGCGCTGCGTCGCGGTCGTCCACGCTCTTCGCGTGGCTCAGGGGTGCGTCGTGGTCGTGCTGGAGCTTCAGACTGTTTGTCTGGAACCTCGGTCATTGAGAGGTCCTCGTCGCCATCTGCAGGAACTCGGCGGCCGCTGCGCGATCCACCCGCCTCAACCTTAGCGATTGAGGTGATCTCAATGAACTGGTCGGCAACATCCACAAGGTCGCTGCTCGTGTTCGCACGGAAGCTGACAACTTCAACGCGCACGCCCATGTCCTGGACTGCGCGGATTGCTGGTGCGAAGTCTCCGTCTCCGGAGATCACTACGGCAATGTCGAGCTTTGGCGCAAGGCGCACAAGGTCAACCACGAGTTCAATATCGAGGTTCGCCTTGAAGCGACCGTCGCCATACTTGCGAACATCCTTGCTGATCACCTTGTAGTTGTTGCGATCTAAGAAGTTATGGAACGCCTTCTGATTTTCGTTGTCCGGATCGAGTCCGGTGTACGCATAGGCGCGAACGAGGTCGCGATTTGCGGTGATGGTCTTAAGCAGCGTCACGTAGTCAATGTCGACTCCGGCTGCCTTTGCTGCGTAAAAGACGTTTGCTACGTCAACGAATACTGCAACGTTACGACTCATGATGTGTTTACCTCTTATCTGTCTTGTAGTAGTCCTTGTGGCATGCGCTGCTACGACGGGGCGGTGCCTGATGGGCACCTGCCCGCGCGTCGGAGCGCACGGCTGCACCTAACCACCCTAACAGAGGTGCCGCGAGGTGATTCCAGTTGAGCGTGAGCCCCTCGTGAGGTGAAGACTGGATCTGGGCCCAGAGGGAGCTAGCGATCGTCGCGGGCGTCCACGATCTGAGCCGCCCCAGAGATCCAGGCGCCGAGGCCAACCAGGGTGACCCAGAGACCAGGAGCGCGCGTTGGGCTGAAGACGGTTGCGAGCGAAAGGTCGCTCCCGGTTGCGGTCACCGCGGCGCTGTAGGCGGCAAGAAGGAAGCCGAGTGCGGCGAGTGAGACAAAAGCGAGATGGACTGGCCACCAGTCAACGCGCAGTTGCTCACCAACCGCGTCGGGCGCAATCAAGAGCGCAAGCAGCGCGAGTGCTGCGAAGAATCCGAGGGCACCAGCGGAGTCGAAGGCGTTGCCTGTAATCGGGGGGAGTCCGCCAGCGCCACCGCCGAGCGTCCACCATGCGGGGAGTGCGCCGAGCACAACCAAGAGTGCCCCTGCCGCGCTGAGGCGCCGTCCGTTGTTGCGCTGCCGCAGGCTTCCTGCTCCCGACTGAATCTTCCCGAGGCGTCGCGCCACGCGTTACGCCTCCCCAATGGCTGAGGCGTAGAGCTCGCGCTTCAAGACGCCGACGTAGCGAAGGTTGCGGTACTTCTCGCCGAAGTCAAGACCGTAGCCAACAACGAACTTGTCTGGGATCTCGAAGCCAGTCCAATCAACCTTCAGGTCAACCAGGCGACGCGCCGGCTTGTTGAGCAGTGTTACGATGCGGATTGATCGCGGGTTTTTCCCGGCGAGATACCCAGTCAAATAATTTAGTGTCAGCCCAGTGTCAATGATGTCTTCAACGATTAACACGTCGCGCCCTTCAATCGTCCCAGAAAGATCTTTCAAGATGCGCACTGTGCCACTCGATTCCGTGTTCCCTCCTCCGTACGAAGAGACCTCCATGACATCAATGGACACGTTGCGCGGAATCGCGCGCATCAGATCTGCGACGAAGACGAGTGCGCCCTTGAGGACACTGATGAGAACAATTGAGTCGTTCCCTTGGTACGCCGCACCGATCTCTGCGCCGAGCTCCTCTACGCGTGCTTTGATCGCCGCTTCATCAATGAGGATCTCGGCGATGTCGTCGTGTGGGTTGGCACTCCCCGTAGGGCCCGTGTGGCTGCTCATACGATGACCTCCTCCACTTCGCGATCACTCAGCCCATACCTCTTCATTGCGACAGAATCGTAGCATCGGAAGCGGATCGGATACCCTCCCAGGGTATGGATGCCCACGCAGGACACAGCTACACCAAGGACCGCAAGGTGCTGACGAATCGTCTACGTCGCCTTGAGGGGCAGGTGCGCGGCATTAGCCGAATGGTTGACGACGAAGAGTATTGCGTTGACATCCTTCAGCAGATCGCTGCGCTCCGCGCCGCCGTTGACGCGCTCGGCCTCCTCATCCTTGAAGACCATGTGCGCGGCTGCGTGAAGAGTGCGGTGGAAAAGGGCGAGGCAGACAAGTACGTTGAAGAGGTACTCGACGTTGTGCGCCGCTCGATGGGACGGCCGGCGCGATCGACCGAGAAGCGTGGTTGAACGAACGACGACCGCTCCCAACTGACCCCGCTGCACTTCCAGCGACTGAACGCGAGACGCTCGACGAACTTGACCTCTTGCTTGCCGCAGCATCGCTCCCACCACTGACGCCGAGCGAACGCGCTGTTCACACCGCGCACCTACGACTCCTAGACGCCTGGAATCCTGCGATCAATCTCACACGGATTGAAAGTGCGGAGGAGCGCGCGAAACGACACCTGCTTGATGCGTTGGTTGCGGTCCCTCTTATTGAGCGTCTCCTCCCGCACGGCGGCACACTTGCCGATCTTGGATCTGGCGGCGGCTTCCCTGGAATCCCACTCGCCGCGCGAATCTTGCCTGTGCATCCAAACACAACGTTTGATTTGATTGAAGCGACTGGAAAGAAGGCGCGCTTCTTGGAGTGTGTCGTTGCTGCAAGTGGCCTCTCGTCACAACTGCGGGTGCTGAATGCGCGTGCAGAGGAGCTCGCCTCACGGAACCCAACGCGCTATGACCTCCTCCTTGCTCGTGCAGTTGCGCCGCTCGCGGAGCTGATCCGACTCGCACGCCCCCTCCTCGCCGCTAATGGACATCTGCTTGCCTGGAAACGTGAGGGTGAGAGTTGGGAGGCTGAACTCTCCACAGCGATCTCGCTTATTGGCGCATCCGCCATCCGTGTTGAACGAGTTGAGCGCCCTGGGCTTGATCATGCGCTCCTCGTCCTCGTGAGTGGATGAGGGCGCCACTCGGGTATAGAATGAGTGCACAAGTGAGGCGATGGGTGCCAATGGGCACTCTCGACCCCCGACCGGCCTCAACGCCGGCCCTTGAAGCAACAGAGGGCGGTTCCGCGTCATGGCGAGCAGCAAGCAGACACCAGATGAACTTCATGATGCGGAAGAGTGGTTCATTGAAGAGGAGCCAGATCACCTTGTAGCTTCTGAGGCGGGGAGTGAGCCGGTCAACGAGCTTGGTCGCGCAACGCTCGCCGCAAAAACTGCCATTTTCGGACGGCGACTCTCAAACGCAGAAGAGGGCGAGGAGCGCCTCCCAAAGAAGTTTGCCCTCCCAATCTTCTCTTCTGACGCCATCTCCTCCAGCGCCTATGCGAGCGAAGAGATCCTCATCGTCCTCGCCTCAGCGGGCGCCTCCTACCTCGCCTTCGGCCCCGTGATCGCCCTTGCGGTTGGTCTCCTGCTTGGCGTTGTGGCCATCAGCTACCGCCAGGTCTGTTTCGGCTTCCCCAAGGGGGGTGGCGCCTACGCGGTTGCCTCCAGCACACTCGGCACCACGCCTGCACTTGTAGCGGCATCGAGCCTTGTCATTGACTACATCCTCACCGCTGCGGTGAGCACCGCCGCTGGAGTTGCGGCGATCACCTCGGCCCTCCCTGAGCTCATCCCGCTTCGCGTTGAGCTTGCGCTTGGCGCTCTCTTCCTGCTTGTCCTTGCCAACCTGCGTGGTCTCCGCGAATCAGGGCGACTCTTTGCCATCCCTACCTATCTTTTCGTTGGCGGCGCGATCACCGTCATCGCCATTGGTCTCATTCGTATCGCGCTCGGCGATTCCGCGGTGAACTGGAGCCAGGGCGTTGTAGCAGAGGCACACGACGGCATGCAGCTGATCCTCCCCTTCCTGCTTTTGAAGGCTTTTGCTTATGGTTCGGTTGCGCTCACTGGAACGGAGGCGATCTCCGACGGAGTTGCCGCCTTTAAGAAGCCGGAGGCAAAGAATGCCGCGGACACGATGTCAATCATGGCCGTCCTCCTCGGAGTGATCTTCTTTGGCATTTCACTTCTCGCCTTTGCGTTTGGAAAGATCCCGCAAGAGATTGGCGGTGAGACGCTCCTCTCGCAGATTGCTCGTGCTTCGCTCGGCGGTGGGATTCCGTACGCAATCTTCCAGATTGCAACGACCGGCATTCTTCTCCTCGCCGCCAACACAGGATTTAATGGTGGACCACAGCTTGCGCGGATCCTCGCTCGTGACGGCTTCCTTCCGCGACAAATTGGCCAGCGGAGTGATCGGCTCGCGTACGGGGGTGGCATTGTTGCAATTGCGGCTGGTGCCGTAATCTTCCTTATTGCGACTGGTGCCCTTGTCTCCTTATTGATTCCCGCATACGCAATTGGCGTCTTTCTTGGTTTCACCATTAGCCAAACTGGCATGGTGGTCCACTGGAGAAATGTTCGCGGTGAGGGTTGGCGCGCAAAGGCTATCTTGAATGGCGTTGGTGCTGCTGTAACAGGTGTGGTCTTTGTCATCATCTCGCTTGCAAAGTTTGCAGTTGGCGGATGGATCATCTTTATCCTGGTCCCACTTGTTGCACTCTTTATGGCTGGCGTTCGTAAGCGCTATGACCGCCATGAGCGTGAGCTTACGATCAAGCCTGGGCTGGTCTTTGATGCACCGCATCGACCGCGGCGCATCATTGCACCGTTCGGAGAGATCAATCGGTCAACCGTTCGTGCGATAACGCTTGGTCGAATCCTTGAGGGGAAGACGGGTGAGCTGATCGCTGTGCGCGTTGTCTTTGATGAGAAGGAGGAGGCGCTGATTCGCGCGCGCTTTGAGCAACTCTTCCCAGGCGTACGTCTCGTCACCGTTGAGTCGCCGTACCGGCTGATCGTGGAGCCGCTCTGCCACTTCCTCGACGAACTCGAGGAGTTGCCACACAAGTCTGGCGAGCTCCCAATCAACGTGGTGATGATCCCCGAGTACGCCGGCCGCCACTGGTGGGACCGCGTCCTGCATAACGGCAACGGGAAGCGCCTCAGGGATACGCTCCTTGGCCGTCGCAACACGGTGATCGTTGACCTCCCGTACCGCCGCGACGTGGAGTAGCCGCCCGCTCCAGCCGTCATCACGCCAGCCCTCCTCTTTTGTGGATAACACCCTTGACAACACCATTGATAGGGTTCTAGGATACGAAGGTGTTCAGGAGCAGCGGCCCAGGGATTGACCCTTCGCGGCCCGTCTACGTGATCAGCGTGGCGGCCGAGATCGTAGCCGTCCATCCGCGAACACTCCGAATCTACGAAGAGGCTGGGCTGATCTGCCCGTCGCGAACGGAGTCGAACATCCGACTCTTCTCAGAGAACGATCTGCGGCGCATCCTCTGGATTCGCCACCTCACCCAGGACTTGGGTGTGAACCTCGCCGGGATCAAGCTCCTCTTCCAGTTAGAGGAGCGGCTCGGTGAACGGATCCTTGAGCGTCTATATGAAGAGGGAAACAAGAAGAGCGAGCGCGCTGTGGCAGCGGCGCGAGAAGGGGGACGACGATGATCAAGAAGCGACGTGACGACGAGATTGAAGGCGCACTGGACGACGAGATGGAGCTTGAGATTGACGAGGCGGTAGCCGCCTCAGAGGACGATGGCACGATTGTGCCGAGCGGCCTCGGTCAATTCCCGCTCGTTCCACTGCGCGAGATTGTCATCTTCCCCGAGATGGTTGCGCCACTGAAGGTTGGCCGCGACAAGAGCGTTGCCGCAATCCGCGCTGCAGCAAAGGCTGAAGGCTGGCTTGCGCTCGTCACACAGCGTGAGGCGGAACAGGAAGACGTAGAGGACGTGTCGCAGCTGCACGCCATGGGGACGCTTGCAAAGATCGCCCAGGTGGTGAACCTTGCGGACGGAACGCTCCGTGCTGTGGTGCAGGGGCAGAAGCGCATCATCGTCCACAGCCTTGATACGAGCGGCGATGCGCTCATGGTTGAGGTGGAGATCGTTGAGGCGCCAGAGGTTGACGGCGTAGAGATTGAGGCGCTGATGAAGAGCGTCCAAGCGCAGGTGGAGACCTACGTCACATCAGGCGCACCAGTTCCACCGGAAGCTGCCGTTGCGGCGAAGAACATCAGCGACCCTGGCCTTCTTGCAGACATGACGGCGTACACGCCGGATATGACAACGGAGCAGCGTCAAGAGCTACTTGAGATCATTGATGTCACCGAGCGACTGCACTATGTCTCAGCATTCCTTGCACGCCAGATTGAGATCCTCGAGATCAAGGGGAAGATTCAGTCTGATGTGCGAACGGAGATGGACAAGTCGCAGCGCGAATACTTCCTCCGTGAGCAACTGAAGGCGATCCAGCGCGAGCTTGGCGAAGACGATCCGCAGCAGGCGGAGGCAAACGAGCTGCGCGAAAAAGTTGAGGCGGCGGACATGCCAGAAGAGGTGAAATCACGCGCGCTGAAGGAGCTCGACCGTATGGCGCGGATTCCGTCCGCTTCACCTGAGGTTGGCGTAATTCGAACCTATGTTGATTGGCTGATTGCCATGCCGTGGAACGTTGCAACAGAGGATCGCATTGAGATCCCTGAAGCGGCGAAGGTGCTCAGCGATGATCACTACGGCCTGGAGAAGGTGAAGGAGCGCATCATTGAGTACCTCGCGGTGCGCAAGCTCGCGCCACAGGTGAAGAGCCCGATCCTCTGCTTCGCAGGGCCTCCGGGCGTTGGGAAGACCTCGCTCGGCAAGTCCATCGCTAGGGCGATGGGGCGCAAATTCGTGCGCATGAGCCTCGGTGGCCTCCACGACGAGGCGGAGATCCGTGGGCATCGACGCACCTACATCGGCGCGCTCCCTGGGCGCATCGCACAGGGGATCAAGACGGCGGGGACGAAGAACCCTGTCTTTATGCTGGACGAGATTGACAAGGTTGGCGCGGACTTCCGTGGCGACCCGTCCGCGGCTCTTCTTGAGGTGCTCGATCCAGAACAGAACGCAACCTTCCAGGACAATTATTTGGAGGTGGAGTTTGATCTCTCGCAAGTGCTCTTCGTTGCAACGGCAAACCAGTTGGACACGATTCCGGACGCGCTCCGTGATCGTATGGAGATCATCCAGATCCCTGGCTACACCGAAGCGGAAAAGCTGGGGATCGCCAAGCGCTATCTCGTTCCGAAGCAGCGTGAGAATCACGGCCTCAAGGAGAGCCAGGTAACCATCCCAGACGAGACGATGGTGCACCTGATTCGCCACTACACGCGCGAGGCGGGAGTGCGCAACGCGGAGCGAGAGATCGCCACGTTGATGCGCAAGGTTGCCCGTGGCGTTGCTGAGAAGAAGATCCGCAAGGGGAGCGTTGATTTGAAGAAGCTCGCCACATGGCTCGGGCCAGAGCGGCACGAGTACGGCGAGATGGATCAGGACGACCAGGTTGGATCAGCAACGGGCCTCGTGGTGACGCCAGTCGGCGGTGACGTTGTCACCGTTGAGGTTGGTGTCATGGAGGGTCGCGAAGAGCTGATCCTCACCGGCCAGCTCGGCGACGTGATGAAGGAGTCGGCGCGTGCCGCACTCACCTGGATCAAGTCGCACGGGACGGAGCTTGGTATTGCACCAGAGCGCTTCGAGAAGTCTGGGTTGCACATTCACGTTCCGGCGGGAGCTATTCCAAAGGATGGCCCGTCTGCTGGCGTGACGATGGCAACCGCGATCGTCTCGGCACTCACCGGCATCCCCGTTCGTAAGGATGTGGCGATGACTGGAGAGATCACGTTGCGTGGGCGCGTGCTTCCGATTGGCGGCTTGAAGAGCAAGGCGCTGGCGGCACACGCATCCGGTGCGCGAACGATCTTGATCCCGAAGAAGAACGAGAAGGACCTGCCAGAGATCCCAGAGGAGATCCGAAAGGCGCTGAAGATCATTCCTGTAGAGACGATCGGTCAGGTGCTTGAGCATGCGCTCCGCCGTAAGCCGAAGCCGCTCCCTGCAGGGTCGGGTCCGGCGCGCAGCCCACGAATGGCCGGCCGATCACTCCGTGCGCCGAGTGCGCCAGGGGTCACCGTTCGCCCAAGCTAACTAGGGCTCGCCGTGGAGAGGCAAGAGCAGGCGGCTCAACGAATCGCTGAACGGCTGCGTCGTGCGCTTGCGCGTGACGCAGCCGGAGCGCTCGCGCCACTCCCCTTCCCGCTGCAACCAAACCTCACCCCACGTCGACTCCCTGGCCTTGAGCCGGTTGACCTGAATCCACCCGTTGAGGGGACGCCGCGCATTGCCGCAGTCACCGCACTCTTGGTTCCACCAGTGGCGCTCGGAGCCTGCGGCGTAAACGGTGGCGGCGAGAGCGTTGAGGTGCACCCGTTCGACTGTCAGGTGCTCCTGATCAAGCGCGCGCAGGGGGGAACGCACGGCGGCCAGCTCGCCCTTCCGGGCGGCAAGATGGAGCTTGGCGAAACGCCGCAACAGACGGCGATCCGCGAACTCCATGAGGAGCTCGGCTTTGATGCGGATGATCCACAGCACGGCATCATCGTTGTCGGCTCACTCGATCCCGCCTACATCCCAGCGAGCAACTTCCTGATCCACGTGGTGGTGGCGGTTGCGCCGAGCACGCCGCAACTCCACCCAGATCCAACGGAGGTCGCGGGCGTCGTAGGCGCCGAACTCGGCATCTTCGATCCGCGCCTCCCCGTACATGACGTTGACGGAGAGCAGAACGGCGTGCCGCTCAGGTATGGCGCCTTTGTGGTGCCGGGTGAGCTGCGTGTCTGGGGGCTTACCGCTCGCTTGCTGTGCGAACTCGCGGGCCGGGTGGCGGAGGAATCGGCGCGCTAAATCCTGCGGGGAGTTGCCCCTGCTCGGCGAGTCGGCGGATCACAAAGCCGTAGTACTCCTCAACCGCCTGACCCACGCGCTCCCAGGTGAAGAGTTGCGCTCGCTCCTCGCCAGCGCGCGAGAGTTGCGCGCGCAGTTGCGGATCGTCAATCAGGCGACGGATGGAGGCGGCGAGTGCGTCCGCGTTCCCTGGCTCCACCAGGACCCCATCACGCTCGCGACGCACCACGCCACGGTAGCCATGGATATCTGAACAGATAATCGGCGCGCCAGCAGACATCGCTTCGAGTAAGACGATCCCGAACGATTCTCTCCCAGTGGCTGGAGAGACGAAGATGTCAGCAGTCTTGAAGAGCTGCGCCTTCTGCGCCTCAGGGACGCGACCAAGAAACTCAACGTCTTCAAGCTGGCGCGTCAGTACGTAGCGACGCGCTTCGCGGTCGCCAGGCCCTGTGCCAACAATGAGCAGTCGCGCTCGTACACCATCGCGCTGCAACTTGCGGAACGCGCGGAGGAGATGAATCAAGCCCTTCCGTGGCTCCATGCGCCCAACAAAGAGGATGTTTGGCACGCCATCGCGGTAGCGAGCAATCGGAACGGCGCGCTGATATCGCGCCGGTTCAACGCCGTTCGGAACAATCTTGTATTCACCAGGAAAGTAACGGCTGATGAAGTGGCGCGCCGCGGGGCTCACCGCAATGCGACCGTGCAACTTGTTCGCGTAGTGACCGAGTGCGCGCTTACCGAATTCGTAACTGATAGATAAACCGCCGAACGCGTGGAAGGTGCCAACGTTGACGGAGGTGGAGAGGGTAAGCGTTACGAGACTTAAGAATGGGACAAATGGTTCGTGATAGTGCAGCACATCAAATCGTTCGCGCTCGAGGATCTGGCGCATCTGCCCCAAATACGTTGGGCTGAGTGTGATCGTTCCCATTGAGCCGTTAAACGGAACGCTGAATCCTTTCCCAACGCGAATGATGTCACCTTCGCTCGCCTTCTGGAGTCCGTGGCTACTGGTGATGATGCGCACATCGTGGCCACGCGCACGCAACACGCGATAGAGCGAACCGACATGATCATTCACGCCACCAGGCATTGGGTACGCGTATGGAGTGACGATGCCAATCTTCATCGGGTTACCGCTCCTCGTCCGGCGTATAGCGCGCAGGTCGGCGACGGCTTCCTGGGTAGCCGAGGTCGCGACCACGTCGCTCGCCACCGAACGTCCAGATCGGTCGCGTTACGCCGGCAAGATCTTGGCCGAGCCCGATCAGGTTGCGCAGCATCTGGCGCCCGAAGATCCCTGGGTTCTCAGTCAAGGTGTGGTCACTCCCAGCGCCAACGCTCACCGTGCGCGCCAAGATCGCATCGCGCAGAGCTTCTGGACTTGAGCCAGGGAAGGTTGTCCAGACGCGACCAATGGCGCTCAGCACATGAGCATCAGAGCTCCCGAGTGTTGCGAGGCCCAGATCAGCGGCGAGGCGCCCCACGCGGCGGCGCGGCGAGGTGCCGAAGATCGTGGGGTTGTACGTCTCCAAACCGTCTGGTCGGCAGGCGGGGTCCCGATCGTTCGCCGCCCCACGAATCGCCCCCTCCTGCGCGCAGAGCGGGTGCGGAAAGAGGGGGTGAGCGGGGATGGCGATCCCCCCTTGCTCGTGAATCTCAGCGATGGTGCGGCGGAGCGAGTGGAGTGGCCGAACGCGTTCGTGGAGGAAGAGGCCGAGAAGGTGCCCCTGCAGCGTAGAGATCTCTTCGCCAATGACCACCTGCACATGAAGGCCATTGGTGAGCGCCATCTGCTGTGCCGCCTGCGCCGCATCGATGCGATCGTGATCTGTGATGGCGATGATGTCGAGGCCAACCTCTTCGGCGTGCGCGAGCACTTGCGAGACTGAGGCGGTGCCGTCTGACGCCATCGTATGGATATGTAAATCTGCGCGTGACGCACCGCTCAACGAATCTCTCATGCGCGGATATCGTCCCAGATCGGGTAGAAGAGCGTCCACCACTGCTCAGGCGCCTTGACGATCAGCTCCTCAAAGACCGCAGCAATGCCTGCGAGTGTCGCGCGTGTTCTCGCCATGCGATCGCCATCAGTTGGGATCACCACCTCACGGATGTAGCCGGTGTACGCGCCGCGTGGTTCGCGAATCACCGCGGCAACGTACAGCTTTGCGCCAGACTCAACGGCGAGAAGTGCTGGGCCGATCGGAAGTTTTGCCGTGTGCCCAAAAAGCTTTACCGGTACACCAGCACCAACAATGTTGCGGTCGCCAACCATGCCAACGATGCCGCCAGCGGCGAGTTCATCACTCATCACCTGTGCTGCACCCTTTGCAGAGATGATGCGCAGCCCAAGCCCTGCACCGCGTACGCGGAGCATCCACGCCTGCAGCACCTCGTTGCTGATCTCCTCCATTGGTGCCATCGGCGTGCGCCCAGAGCGGTCGGCCAAGATGCTGCCGGGAAGTTCAATCGCGCCGAAGTGTGCGGCGAGAAAGATTGAGGCACCAGCGGCTGGAGAGAACGCTGCGGCGACGGCGAGTTCATCTTCTAGCTTGACGCGCGTTGCGATGATCTTTCGGGCGTGCCGCGGCGCGCGCGCGCTCTCAATGTAGAAGCGCAGGTGATGCTCGAACATTTCGCGCGTCCCGTGCGTGAGTGCGCTGCTCGTTGGCGCAACGTTGTCTCGAAATTCATACACGCGTGCAAGGTTGGCGCGTCCCAGACGCGCGCGCGCTGGCTGCAACAGTGGACCAACTGCGCCCCATACTTTTGCGATTGCCAGAAGGAGCGGCTCTGGAAGATATGAGATTGCGGTGAGTCCAGCAATCGTGCCACGGCCAATCAGTTGCTCTTTCAGGCTCACGCTGCGCCTCGCTCGTGTTGTGTTGCCATCTGCGCCGCAAGTTCTGCGAGGCGACGCTGCTCTGCGGCGTTCGGCCAGAGCGGCTTGAAGCAGTTCCACTGCGTTGGTTCGCTTCGAATGAGTTGCTCCATCTCGCGCGCAGTTGCCTGCGTTGCGGCAAGTTGCGCGGCTGGTGAGCCGTTACCAGCGTCAACGGGTGCGCCATAGAGAATTCGGAACTCACCCGGCGCTTCTCGTCGCACGAAG